>JBAUAY010001295.1:0-6102 GCA_049676235.1 Streptosporangiaceae bacterium | reverse complement strand
GGCCAGGCCCTGGCGCTGCCAGGCGGGATCGACCTGGACCGCGGTGATCGCGCCCCACTGCTCGCCCGGGGCGCCGGCCACGGAAATCCGCCCGCAGGCCACGGCCCGGTTGAAGGGTCCGTCCCGGCGGACGCTGGCGAAGGCCTGCCACGGTGCCGACATCAGCAGCGTGCGCGCGATCGGCGGCAGGTCCTGGCCGCGGTAGCGGTAGAGCGCGAGCCAGGATTCGTCTGGTTCCGGATCCAGTTGCACGTCGGTGTCCGCGCGGGCGGGGATGTCCGCGATCGCCGCCGTCATGACGAGGGCGGGGCCGGGGCGGGGTAGCCAGCCTCGTTCGGCCAAAAGATTTTCCAGGGGACCGGGAGGAGTGCCCTGGTGCAGAACCCGGGGCACGACGATGATCGGGGGCAGGGCGCGGCGGCGGTACCAGTCCTGCACCGCCGCGACCGCCTCAGGCAGCGGGATACCGGGATCGCCGAGCGGCAGGGCCGAGTTGGCGCGGCCGGTGAAGCCCTCGGCCGCGCGAAGCAGCCAGTCCCCCAGCCGATCTTGCTCGGGCGCCTGCCAGTGCAGCGCGGCGGCGCGCTCGAGGTCCTCGATGTCCAACGGCTCTACGCGTTGGCGGGGAGCGCGGTGCCCGGGCCCCGGCGGCGGACGCGGACCAGATCCCGACGGTGCGCAGGCAGCGTCCGCTCGTCGGCGCCCTCCACGGTAAAGCCGGCGTCGGCGATCATCTCCAGGTCCCGATGGCCGGGCTGGCCCTCGCTGGTCAGGTAGTCGCCGAGGAAGATCGAGTTGACGATGTGCAGCGCGAGCGGCTGCAGGCTGCGCAGGTGGATCTCGCGGCCGCCGGCCAGCCGGACCTCGGCGTCCGGGCAGACGAACCGGACCATGGCCAGGATGCGCAGGCAGCGCTGCGGCGTGAGGTTCCACTCGCCGCCCAGCGGGGTGCCCTCGAACGGGATCAGGAAGTTGACCGGCACCGAGTCGGGGTCCAGGTCACGCAGCGCGAACACCACATCGGCTAGCTGCTCGTCGCTCTCCCCCATCCCGGCGATCAGGCCCGAGCACGGCGACAGGCCGGCGGCCTTAGCTTTGCGGACCGTGTCCGCGCGGTCCTGGTAGGAGTGGGTGCTGCAGATGTCGGTGTAGCGGGCTTCGGCCGTATTCAGGTTGTGGTTGTAGGCGGTGGTGCCGGCCTCGTGCAGACGTTCGGCCTGGCCGTCGGTGAGCAGGCCGAGGCAGGCGCAGACCTCCACGTCGGGATGGCGCGCCTTGAACTCCTTGATCGCCGCCGATACCCGGGTGACGTCCGCGTCGGTCGGGCCGCGCCCGCTGGCCACCAGGCAGACGCGCTTGGCGCCGGCCATGACGCCGGCCGCGGCGCTTTGCCGGACCTCGTCGGGTTTGAGCCAGGTGTACTTCAGCACGTCTGCCGCCGAGCCGAGCCGCTGCGAGCAGTAGAAGCAGTCCTCCGGGCACAGGCCGCTCTTGACGTTGACCAGGTAGTTCAGCTTGACGCGGCGGCCGAAGTAGCGCAGCCGGACCCGGAACGCGGCCGCCACCACGTCCATCAGCTCGTCGTCGGTGCTCTTCAGCACGCCCAGGGCCTCGGCCCGGGTGGGCAGTTCCCGGGCCAGGGATTTCTCCGCTAGCGTGTCAAGCCAGGTCATTAGGGCCTCCTCCGGGGCGACGTTATCAGGTGCGGCTTTGCGGGCGTGGGCGCGGTCTTTCGGGATCTTGGGGGCTTTACGGGATAAGGTCGGCGCATGCGGGTCGCGATCCTCGATGACTATCAGCAGGTTTCCCTGGCCAGCACGGACTGGTCCGCAGTGCGCTCGCTGGCCGAGATCGACGTGTTCGCCAAGCACATCGCGTCGACCGAAGCGCTGGTCAGCGCGCTGGAGCCGTATGACGTGATCGTGGCGATGCGGGAGCGTACGTTCTTTGACGCATCTCGGCTGAGCCAGTTGCCGCGGCTGCGGCTGCTGGTCACCACGGGCATGGCGAACACGTCGATCGATCTGGCCGCGGCTTCGGCGCAGGGCATCACCGTCTGCGGGACCGGCGGCTCGGCCTACTCGACGGCGGAGCTGACCTGGGGGCTCATCCTCGCGCTGGTCCGGCACATCCCGGAGGAAGACCGGCGGATGAAGACGGTCGGGCGGGCTGGCGGCGCGGCGCTCGGCGTCAGCGGGGGCTGGCAGCAGACGGTCGGGACCGACCTGCACGGCAAGAAGCTCGGCCTCGTCGGCCTCGGTCACCAGGGCCAGACGGTGGCCAAGATCGGCCGGGCGTTCGGCATGAAGCTGGCCGCCTGGAGCCAGAACCTGGATCCGGACATCGCGAAGAAGGCGCACGCCGAGGCGGTCAGCAAGGAAGAGCTGTTCTCCTCCTGCGACGTGGTGACGGTGCACTACAAGCTCGGGCCGCGCAGCGTGGGACTGGTCGGCGCGGCGGAACTGGCGCTGATGAAGCCGTCCGCCTACCTGGTGAACACCTCCCGCGGGCCGATCGTGGACAGCGCGGCGCTGCTCTCGGCGCTGCGGTCCGGGTCAATCGCGGGCGCGGCGCTCGACGTGTTCGATGTCGAGCCGCTGCCACTCTCGGACCCGCTGCGGAGCGCGCCCAACGTGGTGCTGACCCCGCACCTCGGCTACGTCACCGAAGACGCCTACCGGGTCTTCTACGGTGACGCGGCCGAGGACATCGTGGCGTTCGCTTCGGGCTCGCCGGTGCGGGTGCTGTCCTAGCTTGGTTTTAGCTGTTCGGTTTCCACTGCGGGTCGCGGCCGGACAGGCCCAGGGCGCGATCGAAGGTCGTGGCGTCACCCGGCACCTCGACGGCGTCGGCGAAGCCCTGGTACTTGCGGAACAGTTCGGCCTGCGCCTCCACGGTGTTCACGACGGCCTCGGCGACGGCGTCGTCACAGGCGTATTCCTGGCCGGTGGCCTTGGCCACGTCCCAGCCGTGCAGCACCATCTCCATGATGAGCATCGCACCCACGTCGGCGGCCGGGGTGGCGTCGCCCATCACGCTTCGCTTGCCCGCCCAGGCCTCGGGATCTTGCCAGGCCTTGACCGCTTCGTTGATCTGCCGGGCGTAGTCGTCGCGGAAGCCGGGTTCGGCGGTGAAGTCCTTGGTCATCAGGTCCTCGGCGACGCTCTCGCCGTGCGCCCGGCGCTCGGCGGAGTACGAGGTCCACAAGATCGTGTGGTTCAGCAGGGTGCGCAGGTCCCAGTCAGGACACGGGGTAGGCGCGTCCAGCGTTCCTTCCGGCACCCCGTTCACCACTTTGGCCGCCTGCGCCGCAGCGGCCGCCATCTCGGAGCTCAGATTCTTTTCCATGCCTCGAACGTAGCGGTGGCTGGGGCTTGGCGGTCTTGAAAAAACGCGACAGATTACGCTGATCAGGTGCCGGATTCCGCCGTCGTGAACATGGGTCGCGGCGTGCTGCGCCCCGACCTGGCGGCGACGCGTTTCCGGCTCGCCAGGTACCCGCCGTCGGACCCGCTGGCACCGTTCGTCGAGTACTACTGGATCCCGCGCTGGGACCTGCGCGGGGAGCCGCCGCATGCGCAGACGATCCTGCCCCATCCCAACGTCCACCTGGTCTTCGAGGCATCCGGAGCCGGGATCTTCGGCGTCGACCGCAGGCTGTTCGCCCGGTCGCTTTCTGGCCTGGGCCTGGCGTTCGGGGTGCGGTTCCTGGCCGGGTGCTTCCGGCCGTTCTGGCAGGCACCGATCTCGCAGCTGACCGACCGGGTGGTCCCGGCCGCGCGGCTGTTCGGGCCGCAGGCAGAGAAGACGCGGCAGGCCATCATGCGCGTCTCGGCTGATTCTGCTGATTCTGCCGGTTCTGCTGGTTCTGGGGATTCTGAGGAGGCCGATGCGTGGATGATCGGGTATGCGGAGACGCTGCTGTGTTCGGTGCGGCCGGAGCGGGATCCGGTGGCTGAGCAGGTCGCCGCCCTGGTCTCGCGGATCACCGCCGATCCCGGGCTGCGCCGGGTCGACCAGCTGGCCGTGGCGTCCGGGATGACCGCGCGCAGCCTGCAGCGGCTGTTCGCCGACTACGTGGGGGTCAGCCCCAAGTGGGTGATGCGCCGGGCCCGGCTGCACGAGGCCGCGGAGCGGGCCGATAGCGGCGAGCCGATTGACTGGGCCTTGCTCGCCGCGGATCTCGGCTACGCCGACCAGGCGCACCTGACCCGTGACTTCACCGTCACCATCGGCATCTCCCCCACGCGCTACGCGGCCCCCGTGACGAGCTGACCGGCAGCGGAATCGGTACCGGCACTGGCACCGGCACCGGCACCGCCACCGGCACCGGCACTGGCACTGGCCGGGACGGTGCGCAGGTTCAGCGGCGGGCGGCCGCGGGCGCCTTGGAGTGTGCGCCGGATCTCGTCGATGACCTCGGCCGGCTCGGAGCGGATCTGTTTGGGCGTGAACCTGAGCGCGACGATCTGGTATACGGCCATCCGCCTGCCCCGGGCGAGCGTCATGGCGTGATCCTCGGGGGATATGTGCCATTCGCGCGAATCGACCTCGGCCGCCACGCCAAGCTCGGACCACCAGGCATCGGGTTTGGCGATGAAGGTGTCGCCGTCGTACACCGACGGGTTGAACAGCGGCATAGGCAGCCGGGACTTGACCAGCAGGTCCTTGAGGTCCGCCTCCGCGGTCGACCTGATCCCGTCAGCGACATCCGTCAGGGCCTCGCGGAACAAGGCCGACCCCGCGCGCGGTCCGGCGGTGAGTTCGGCGCAGAGGTCCGGCACCCCGCAGCGGCCCCGCTGCACCGCATCGGCCACGACCGCCCGCACATCCCGCAGGCTGGTCATATCGCGCACGGCATCGGCAACAGCGCGGGCCGGCGGCGCATAGCGCAGCGGGCCTGCCTGCCAGGCCCGCCCGGGCATCCGGGTCGTCCGGTGCAGGCGGACGAACGCGGCGTCACGGCGTTTCCTGGTGGCCGGAACCAGGACATCGACCAGTTCCGATGACGTCCCCCTGACGTGGTGGCAGCGCAGCGCCGCCGGGCCGGTGATCACGCTGTCGCTGCCTGCGTACAGCAGCGCGCCCATTTCCTGCTGGAGCGTCGTCGGCGTCCCGGTCGCCGCGATATAGACGCCTGGCAGCAGGGGGCGCCATGGCCCTCCGGCACGAAGACGATGCCCGAGTGCGTGCCTGGTCAAGCCGGCGGTTAGCGCCTGCTGACGCGTGATCACGTTAAGTTGCCGGTCCAGGATGCGGATAAGCGCATCCGGGTCGCGTCGGGTCGATGAAGCCATGTCGACATGATGCCGACGATGTCTGACAAACAGAGCGTAGGCGAACCAATCCGAAATGTGTACAAATTCTATTAAATGTTACAAAACGCGCATACAGGAATCCCCAAACCGCCGGATTCTGGCCGCCGGGTTCCGCAGACCGCCGGACTCTGGCCGCCGGATTCCGCTGGCCGCCGGAGTCTGGCCGCAGGGGATCCGCCGGCCGCCGGGGTTCCGCCGGCACGATGTTCCATCGAGCCGGTCATAGCCGGCTCAATGCTCCATCGAGCCGGCAAGGAACCGGGCTAGCACGGGATGCACGTGAGGTGTGGGGCTTCTGGGACCTGAGGTGCGAGCCCGTCCGAGGTAGGGCTGAGCAGGTGGTCGGGGTTATCAGCAGGTGGTCAGGGTTATCAGCAGGCGGGGGCTGCTAGCAGGGGGTCGGGTTTGCAGATAGACACGGTGGAGCCGTATGCGGGCATGGAACGACGCATGGGGACCGTGACGCCGGGCGGGACGGGCGGGGGCTAGGCCTCTATTACTACGGGGATGATCATGGGGCGGCGGCGGTAGTTGTCGCTGACCCACTTGCCGACGATGCGGCGGGCTAGCTGGCTGATCTGGTGGGCTTCAGTGACGCCGTCGGCAGCCGCCAGGGCCAGCGCTTCCTCGATCTTGGGCAGGACCTCGCCGAAGGCGGCGTCGTCGATGCCCGAGCCGCGGGCGTGGATCTCGGGGCCGGCCACCATCTTGCCGGAGTTGGCATCGACCACGATCACGATCGAGACGAAGCCTTCCTCGCCGAGGATACGGCGGTCCTTCAGCT
>JBAUAY010001294.1:0-2050 GCA_049676235.1 Streptosporangiaceae bacterium | reverse complement strand
GCGCGGCCGGCTGACCGAGCAGTTGTCCGCCGCGGCGCTGCGCACCGCGCGGCTGCAGCAGGCCACCTCGATGCTGGCCGAGGCGCTCACCGTCGAGCAGGTGGTCGAGGTCATCACCGAGGTGGGCCGGACCGCCATTGGCGCGCTGCGCTCGGCGGTCGCGCTGCTCGAGGCCGACGGCACCCGGCTGCGGGTGGTCAACGACGACCTGCGCGATGCCCCCGACTCCGCGGGAGGCCAGCTGACGCTGGAGTCCCCGAGCGTGATGACCAAGGCGATCGCGACCCGGCGGCCGGTGCTGGTCGAGGACCCGGAGGACCTGCGCAGGCAGTTCGAGGGCGAGCTCGAGATCGATCCGGAGCGCGTCGCGGCCTCCGACGAGCGCTCCTGGGTCGGCCTGCCGCTGCTGGCGGCGGGCGCGCCGCTGGGCGCGCTGCGGTTCTCGTTCGGCCGGCCGAGGAAGATCACCGAGGAGGAGCGGGTCTTCCTCGAGGCGCTGGCCGGACAGTGCCAGCTCGCGGTCGAGCGGGCCGGGCTCTATGAGCGGGAGCACACCACGGCCGAGACGCTGCAGCGCAGCCTGCTCCCGGATCAGCTGCCCAGCGTGCCCGGCCTGGTTCTAGGCGCCAT
The DNA here is from genome assembly GCA_049676235.1 of Streptosporangiaceae bacterium. Taxonomy (GTDB): domain Bacteria; phylum Actinomycetota; class Actinomycetes; order Streptosporangiales; family Streptosporangiaceae; genus Palsa-504. The sequence continues at coordinate 1,420 of JBAUAY010001294.1, read as the reverse complement.
GTACCGTCCGGCCAAGAAAATGGAGATCGGCGGCGACTGGTACGACGCGTTCCGGCTGGCCGACCAGCGGCTCGGGGTGGCGGTCGGCGACGTGATGGGCAAGGGCCTGACCGCGGCGGCCGGCATGGGCCGGGTGCGCAACGCGCTGCGCGCGCTGGCCCTGACCGACCCGCGGCCGGCGGCAGTGCTCGGCGGCCTGGACCGCCTGTTCAGCGCCACCGAAGAGGACGAGCAGGTCACTACCCTGGCCTACCTGGTCATCGACCCGGAGACCGGCGAGGGCGTGCTCGGGAATGCGGGCCACCTGCCGGCTCTTGTTCTTGAGGCGGGCTGCGCCCCGCGGTTCTGTGAGGTCGAGGAGGGGACGCCGCTGGGCGTGCCCAGCCCGAGGAAGCAGCGCAAATTTAGCCTGCGCCCGGGAAGTACTGCGGTTTTTTATTCTGACGGTCTGGTAGAGAACAGGAAACGTGGTCTCGACAAGGGTCTTGAGGAGCTCGCCGCGCTGGCCGCACGGGCCGACGAGGGCCTGCTGGCCCAGCCCGAACGGCTCCTCGAGTACCTCGTTGAACGTATGCTCGCTGGTCACGAGCAAGACGACGACGTCACGGTGCTGGTCATGCACGTGCCGGCGGACGGTCCACGGTGAGGGGCCCGGGCGGAGGCGTACAAGTCACTCCCGGCCGCAGCCTATGGTGATGAGTGGGAGGCAGGCGGGTTGAATCAGTCCCGAGTGGCATCTACCCAGCGAAGGAAGGGGTGACCGTGGTAGTGAGCGCTGCTAACTCCGCAGCGCGGAAGCGCCCCAGGACGCCGGACCAGGGGCCCCGGGCCGTCGAGGATCAGGCGGTTCAGGCGGTTCCGCGGCCAGGAGGTCCTGGACCCCATAACTCGGACGAGCACGGTTCCGAGTTGCGCTCCGACGCCGACGGCGGCCTGACCGCGGTGGATCTTGACGAGGCCGATCTGGATACCGACGCGGATCTGGATCTCGACGATCTCGACGCCGCTGAGGTGGACCTCCAGGCCGCGCTCGCCGAGGACCTGGACGTGGCCGACGACATCGCTAGTGTCGCCGAGGTCGCCGACCTGGTCGCGGACGAGGTGGACGGTCCAGAAGCACCGGAAGCACCGGAAGCGCCCGACGGGTCCGAGCCGGACCAGCCGTCCGCGGAGGCGGACGCCGAGGCCGATGGCCCCGGCGCGGCGGGCGCCCGCGTGGTCAAGATCTCGCCGGACGGCGGCGAAGAGGAGGAGACCTTCGTCTTCGGTGACGACGACGACGATCTTCCGGCTGCGCAGGTCGCGGTGGCGGGTGCCACCGCGGATCCGGTCAAGGACTACCTGAAGCAGATCGGCAAGGTGCCGCTGCTGAACGCTGAGCAAGAGGTCGAGCTGGCCAAGCGGATCGAGGCCGGGCTGT
>JBAUAY010001293.1:0-4894 GCA_049676235.1 Streptosporangiaceae bacterium | reverse complement strand
ATCGTCACCCGGTAGGACTTGGCGCCCGACGGCACCGGCCGGGACCAGCGGAACCGCACCCACCCGGCCTTGGGCACCCAGACCTGGCCGGACTTACCGGACACGCGGCGCAGGTCCCACCGCCGGCCGCGGCCCACGATCCGGAATCCCTCATCCCGTCCGGCCTTGCGCCACGACGGCCGCCCGGCCGGGTGGCCCGGGTCGAAGAACGCCGTCATCGCCCGGGCGAAGTCGCGCAGCGCCTGCTGCTGGACCGTCTGGGAGCCGGCCGCCAGCCACGGGTGCTCCGCCCGGGCGGCGGTGAGCTGCCGACACTGCTCCCGGTAGCCCGGAGCGCCCTTCCGGCCCGGGTGCCAGTGGGCGTGCTGTTCGACGGCCAGGTTCCAGATGTACCGGGCGTGGCCGCAGTGGTCCCGCAGCACCGCTTCCTGGGCGGCGGTGGGGAGCAGCCGGTACCGGGACATGCGAACACACTAGCGAATAACGCTGACATTTCCGGGGAGGTGACGCGGCGTTTCCTCCCCGGCCTCAAGGCCGGGGTCTCCACGCCGCATTTCTGATGATCGATGAAGCTGAACTACGCCGGATGAGCCATGATGAGCGACGTCAGCTGGCGCGTGCCCTGGCCGCCCTTGACAGGGTGCATCCGCTGGCCGATCCCCGGCTGCGGCGCCGCATGCGGTTCGGCCTGCTGCTCCTGACGGGGTGCTGTGTTGCTCTGGCCGGGTGGATCGCGATCCTCATCCTGACCCTGCCCGGGCGCTATACCTCGGCCGACTGGCAGACCGTATGGGTCGGGCTGGACATCGCTGAGCTGGCCGGGTTCGCCGCGACGGGCTGGGCAGCATGGCATCAGCGCCAGATCGTCACCTTCTTCATGATCATCACGGGGACGCTGCTGGTGTGTGACGCGTGGTTCGACGTGGCGCTGAGTTACGGCTCGAGCGAGTTCACGACGAGTATCATCTCGGCACTGCTGGTCGAGCTTCCGCTCGCCTTCTTGCTGTTCGCCAGCGCGCGGCGCCTGGTCCGAGCGACCATCCAGATCGTGATGGAGCTAAGTGGTATCGCCGGGCAAACGCCGCCGCTGTGGCGCGTGCCGCTGTTCGCCGACGGGCTCGAGGAGTGTTTGCCCGCCGGGCTCAGGTCGCAGGCCGGGGATGTCACAGCAGCCGGACGCTCCTCGTCTTAGGGATCAGAAGATCCAGAGGAGACAAGCGTGGACCCGAGCGATTACACCGAGTACCGTCCGCTGATGTTCTCGATCGCCTACCGGATGACCGGCAGCGTGAGTGACGCCGAGGACATCGTGCAAGAGGCCTTCCTGCGCGCCCGAAAGGACGCCGAGGTCGAATCACCCAAGGCATACCTGGCCACGATCACCACCCGGCTGGCCATCGATCACCTGCGCTCGGCCCGCGTCCGCCGCGAGTCTTACGTCGGGACCTGGCTCCCCGAGCCGCTCATCGGGAACGGCGAGCCTGGCCCGGCCGAACTCGCCGAGACCTCCGACTCCCTGTCGATGGCCTTCCTGGTGCTGCTGGAGAGCCTGGCCCCGGCCGAACGCGCCGTGTTTCTGCTCCGCGAGGTGTTCGGCTACGACTACCGGCAGATCGCCGACATAACGGGCAAGACCGAAGCTGCCTGCCGGCAGATCTTCACCCGGGCTCGGCGCCGGATCGACGAGGGCCGGCCGCGGTTCGAGACGTCCCGCGTCGAGGGCGAGGAGCTCACCAGCCTGTTCTTGGCCGCGGCCGCCGGCGGCGACATGACCAGCCTGCTCGAGCGGCTGGCCCCGGATGTGGTGTTCTACGGTGACAGCGGCGGCCGGGGTGAGACGACGTTCATCGCGCCCGTCTTCGGTCGCGACCAGGTGGCCGAGCTGGTCCGGATCCAGGTCGAGCGGACCCTGCAGCTAGGTGCCTCGCTCCGCCTGACATGGGTCAACGGGCAGCCGGGCGTGCTGGCCTGCGACGCCGACGGCGGCCTGATCGCGGTCATAGCGTTCGACGTCCTCGACGGCCAGGTGCAGGCCATCCGGACGGTCGCCAACCCGGAGAAGCTGCGCCACATCGGCCCGGTCTCGCGTACCTGGCACCTGCGCTGGCGCGACACTGACACCGACAGCGACGAAGAGAACGAAGAGAACTAGACCGGAAGAGTGTCACGCCCGGGAGGGCAGCGGCGTCGTAGAGGGGCGGAGAGAAGGACAGCAGAGGAAGGAAGCAAAGATGCGAGTCTTCGTCGCGGGGGCGACTGGAGCGATCGGCCAGTACCTGGTCCCCAGTCTGGTCGCCGGTATGGACCAAGGAAGCCCATGACCACGCCGCCTGAGGACCAGGCTGCGGCGGACTTTACGGAGTTCAGGCCGCTGATGTTCTCGATCGCCTACCGGATGACCGGGAGCATCAGCGACGCCGAGGACATCGTCCAGGAGGCCTTCCTCCGGCTGACCCGGGTGCTGCAGCACGGCGCCAGCATCGCCTCGCCCAAGGCCTACCTGGCCACCGTCACCACCCGGCTGGCCATCAGCCACCTGCGGTCCGCGCGGGTGCGGCGGGAATCCTACGTCGGCGCCTGGCTGCCCGAACCGCTCCTGTCGGGCACTTTCGGGGGCGAACCCGATCCCGCCGAGCACGCCGAGATGTCCGACTCGCTGTCCATGGCCTTTCTCGTCCTGATGGAAAGCTTGACGCCGACCGAACGCGCCGTGTTCCTGCTGCACGAGGTGTTCGGCTACGACTACAAGGAGATCGCCGGCATCACCGGCAAGTCCGAGCCGAACTGCCGTCAGATCTTCGCCCGCGCCCGGCACCACGTCGACGAGCAGAAACCCCGTTACGAGACCTCGCGTGTGCAGCGTGAGGAGGTGGCCCGCCGGTTCTTCGAGGCGGCCGCCGGCGGCGACCTGGCCGCTCTCCTCGAAATGCTTGCGCCGGACGTGACCATGGTGGGCGACGGCGGAGGCAAGGCCTGGGCGGCGGCCCGGCCGTTCCACGGACCGCAGCAGGTGGCCCAGTTCATGCTCGGGCTGGCCCGCCGTGCGCCGAAGATGGGCGCCAGCGTCGAGCTGACCTGGGTCAACGGCCAGCCGGGGGCGATCACCCACGACGCCGCAGGGCGCGTCATCAACGTCTTTGCTCTCGACATCGCCGACGGCAAGGTGTACGCCGTCAGATCCGTAATCAACCCCGACAAGCTGCGCCACCTGGGCCCTGTCTCGGATGTGGCCCTGCGGGGGGTTCCTCGGGTCGCCCCCCCGGGTTAGTACAGCGGGCGCCGCGAGACTTACGCTGTCGGCCATGGCCACCGACTTCACCGAGGACACCGCCGCCGACGCGGTCATCGACAGCTTCGCCAAGACCCAGGATCCGCGGCTGCGCGAACTGCTGAGCAGCCTGGTCAAGCACCTGCACGCGTTTGTCAGGGAAACGGAGCCCACCATCGCCGAATGGGAGCGGGCGATCGAATTCCTCACCGCGACCGGCCAGAAATGCGACGACGAGCGGCAGGAATTCATCCTGCTCTCCGACGTGCTCGGGATTTCCATGCTGGTGGAGACGATCAACAACAGGAAATCGGGCGGCGCCACGGAATCTACCGTGCTCGGCCCGTTCCACGTGGTGAAATCCCCGCGCCGGGCCCTCGGCGAGTCCATCGATTTCGTCGGGACGGGCACGCCGTGCGTGGTCCGCGGCCGGGTGCTCTCGGCCGACGGCTCGCCCCTGCCGGGTGCCGAGCTCGACGTCTGGCAGGCGAGCGACCAGGGCTTTTACGACGTCCAGCAGCCCGATGTGCAGCCCAGGGCCAACGGGCGCGGCCTGTTCACCGCGGATGCGGGCGGGGCCTTCTGGTTCCGCACGATCGTGCCGAGCCACTATCCGATACCGACCGACGGCCCGGTTGGCACGCTATTGAACGCGACCGAGCGGCACCCGTACCGGCCGGCGCATATCCATTTCATCGTGACCGCTCCGGGCCATCGCGCGCTGACCACGCACATTTTCGTGGCGGGCAGCCCGTACATCGAATCGGACGCGGTGTTCGCCGTGAAGAAGAGCCTGATCAAGGGATTCACGCCCGTCGATGACCCCGAACAGGCGGCCCAGTACGGCCTCACCGGATCGTTCTGCCTCGCGAATTTTGACATCGTCCTGCTGCCGGCCGCGGAAAACTGACCGTCCGCTAGCCGTTACCGCTGCGACCGGCCATCGCCATTGTTGGCGGAGGGCCTTCACCAGACGGTCAGGTTACTTGGAGGTATAATTCAGTAAACGGTCAGGCTGATCGGTGATGCTTCAGCGTGGCTCTCCCGGTGCCGCGCTCACGGCGCAGGCCAGGGATGTGCCCGAGAGCGCGCCCCGTCTGCTCCGCCTTCCCCCTAGGCTGCTGGTCGGCGGGGCGCCCTCATCAAGTCACATCCCGCCGGTCTTTGCGTCCGCCCGGCATTCTCGCGGCGGTCCGCTCACCGGCAAACGTGATCCAGCTTCGGGTTGCCCGGCTCGTGAGCGGGTACGCCAGATGATCCGCTGGAGGCGCAGGCCCAGTGCGCCGATTGTGATGAGTATCACGACGTTCAGCAGCAACTGCAGCGCGGAGCCCCAGGCCTCGGTCCAGTTGGCGTACGCGGCCGATAGAGCCACGTCGGAGGCGGCCGGAATGGTCGTGACCGAGATGAAAACGCCGATGAGGGTGCTTGCCCGTGATTCCGTCAATGAGACGACGCCAACGATTCCGGCGAGGACCGCGACCACGACAGAAAACAGGTTTGGCTTGTCGATCAGGCTCGAGACTGGCCGCACGCCCAGTGAGTATGCCCTAGGAGTCTGACCTGACCACCGGATCGCCAGGCCGAAGAGCAAGGTTACGATGATCGCTGCCGAGAATCCGGCCA
>JBAUAY010001292.1:0-4698 GCA_049676235.1 Streptosporangiaceae bacterium | reverse complement strand
GCCCGGAGCCGGCCAGGCGTAAGGCCCGGAAGGCACCTCCTGGCCATGCGAAAGGATTTCATGGGGACTCCAGCCGACGTGGCATCGCGCTGCCTAAAAAGAAAAAGACTAGAGGCGGAACCAGCGCCGCGGATACATCTCGGCCAGGACGCTGGTCAGCTTCGGCGGTCCGGTGGGATGCGGGTCAGGATCACCGTGATGTCGTCTTCGCAACGCTCGGCGAGCGCTGTGATCGGGGCGTCACAGATGGCTTCCAGGTTCCCGTGTTCCCGGGCGAGCACCGATCGTAGCGCCAGGATGCCCCGGTCGAAGGATCGGGTCGGGCTTTCCACCAGCCCGTCGTTGTACAGGGCCAGGACCGTGCCCGGCGGGCAAGCGCTAGGAGCAGTGGGCCGCGAGGGTGAAGCGGGGGTCGGGCGAGGCGCCACCGCAGGCCAGGTCGGCGACGATCTCGCCGACGAGCGGCGCGAACTTGGCGCCGTGGCCCGAGCAGGGTGAGCAGACCACGAACGGTCCGTAGCGGTCCAGGATGAAGTCCTCGCTGGCCGTCGAGGTGTACAGGCAGGTCACCTCGCCGACCGGCGAGGGGTCCAGGCCGCCGATCCGCTGACGGACGAACGCGCTGACCCGGTCCCTGGCCGCCGGGCTGACGATCCCGTCCCGGCCGTCGCCGGTGGTGACCATGCCGCGGCCGTGCTCGCCGATCTTGACCGCGCCGGGCACTTCGCCGTCCCGCCCGGCCGGCAGCCCGTACAGGACGAGCTCGTCGTGGTGCATGAACACCGGCCATGGCCCCGGGGCCCGCGGCGCGAAGTGGAAGGCCTGCACCTGGGTCACGACCAGCGACGGCAGCGGCACCTGCTCGCCGAGCAGCGGTTCCAGCCACGCCCCCGCGGCGACGATTACCACCGGCGCGCGCCACGACCGGTCCGCCGTATGCACCGTCGCGCCCGCGTCGTCAGCCTCGACGCGCAGCACCGGCGAGCCGTAGCAGATCTGCGCGCCGCGCGCGGCGGCGATCCCGCGCATCGCCGCGATCGCGCGCTCCGGGTCGATCACCCCGCCGTCGGGATGGTACAGGACCGCGTCGCGGCCGAACGATATGCCGGGCCAGCGTTCGGCGGCCGCCTCGGCCTTCATCAGCTCCGCGGGCACTCCGAACCCGGCCAAGATCTGGTACATCTTCCCGGGGAGGGCCAGGCCGTAGTCGACCGCGCCGGTGGTCGTCACCAGTTCCTCGCCCGCCTCGTCCGCCAGCTGCCGCCATAGCACCTGGGCTTGGCCGGTCAGCCGCACGTAGAACGGGTCCGGGTAGGCCCGCCGGAAGATCCGGGCGCTGCCGTGCGAGCTGCCGCGCCGGTGCCCGGGCTGGAACGCCTCCACGAGCACGACCGAACGCCCCCGGCTGACTAGGGCACGCGCCGCAGCCGATCCGGCCAGCCCGGCGCCGACGATGACCGCGTCCGCTCGTTCGGCGTTCATGGGCCTACGGTAACCCCGCGGTCACTGGGGCCAGGAAGGACTCCGGCCGAGCATCGCGACGATCTGGTCCATGGCGCCAAGGTTTCCGGTCACCGAGATCCCGGGCGCGAACGGCACCATCCCCCGCTTGCGCAGCTCACCGTCCGGCACGGCCTGGGCGACCGGGAGCGCCGCGGCCAGCAGGTCGGGCCCGAACTCGTAATCTGGTGGATCCAGGCCGAGCGAGCGCGCGACGTCCCACCCGTGCACCAGGTAGTCGATGAAGTGAAAGCTGATCGCCTGGGCCGCCGGGAACCGCAGCAGCGGGCTGAGCTCCGCCAGCGCGAACTCCCGGTCGAGCACACCGTCGGCACCGAACGCGGCCAGCACCCGCTCGGCTGCCGCGGCGTATTCCTTCACGGGATCGGCGGCGGGCGGCCCGGGCTGCCAGCGGGACAGGTCCCCGCCGTCACCGGCTGCCGCGGCGACCCAGCCGTCATGCTGCGCCGTCATGTGCGTAAGCAGCTCTTCCAGGGTCCAGTCAGCGCAAGGCGTCGGCCGGGCCAGGTCCGCCGGGCCGGCCTGGGACACCACCTTGACGGTCGCCCGGACGACCCGGGCATCCAGGGTCACGATGTCGCGGCCGGCTGTGTCTTCGGTAGTCATAGAAACGCACCTCCGCCGCCTATTATAGGCTATCACTTACGATATTCATATGCATATCGTTGGTGGACTGTTATCATTCGCCACGATGCCCGCGTTCCCGGATGACCGACGTGACCTGGCCGCGATGTTCGTGCCCCTGGCCAGGGCACTAGTCGCGCGCGAGGAGCCGGCCCTGCAGGCGCATGACATCTCGATGTGGGGCTACGTGGTGCTGACCGCGCTGGCCGAGCAGCCGGTGCGGACCCAGGCCGCGCTCGCGCAGGCCATCAGCGCGGACAAGAGCCGCATCATCGGCGTCCTGGATGACCTGCAAGAGCGCGGGCTGATCCAGCGCCAGCCGGACACCGCCGACCGGCGGGTGCACCTGCTCTCGCTGACTCCGGCCGGCGACCGGCTGCGGCGATCCGTGGAGGCCGCGATCCGCGACAGCGAACAGGACGTCCTCGCGAGCCTGCCGCCCGCCGACCGCGCGGCGTTCCTACGGTCATTGAAGGCCCTCTACGAGAGCTTCCGGGCGCCTTGACATCCTCCCTCGCCTGAAGGCGGGGGATTCCAGCTGCTACGCCGATTGGAGCAGCAGGTGAGGTTCGCGGTTCACCGGCCGGGCTGCCCCGTCGCCTCCCCGCGCAGTCACGGCGTGCCCCGCCGCGATATTCCTGGCCGCGTTCACATCAGCATTGACCCCCACCCGGATCGCAGGATGCCCTGGTTCAGCCTGGCCTTGGCGCGCACGTTGCGGCCCGGCCGCTCCATGCTGCCTTTCGCGGAGCGGCTCATGTTGGCGATCTGAAGGTCCTCGACGCGGATCACGTCAAAGCGGCGCGCCAGGTCCGTGCTGACCTTCTCGGCCCAGTCCTTGCGCCGGTCGGTCTCGCGGACCTTCAGCCGGGCGCGAGCGAGCTTCACGTGGCCGCGGCGGTTCGAGCCACGCCGGGCGCGGGCGAGCTTCCGCTGCAAGTGCAGCAGCCTCGTCCGCTCCCGCGCGGTCAGGCCCGGCACATGCAGCAGTTGTCCGGTCGACAGGGCCGCCGACACCGCGACGCCCCGGTCTATCCCGATGACTTGGCCGTTGCCCGGTGTGGGAACCGGCGCGGGAACCAGCGCGAAGGCGATATGCCACCGCCCAGCGCGGTCACGCGTGACGCGATAGGACTTCACCTGGTGGCACCGCGCGGGACCAGCGGAACCGTACCCACCCGGCTTTCGGGACCCAGACCTGGCCGACCTTACGGGACACCCGGCGCACGTCCCACTGCCGGCCGCGCCCCACGATCCGGAACCCCTCGCCCCGCCCCGCCTTCCGCCATGACGGCCGCCCGGCCGGGTTCTGCGGGTCGAAGAAGGCGGCTATGGCCTGGGCGAAGTCCCGCAAGGCTTGCTGCTGCACCGTCTGGGAGCCTTCGCACAGCCACGCCTGCTCAGCCCGCGCCTGCGTGAGCTGCCGGCACTGCTCCACGTAGCCGGGAGCGCTCACCCGGCCGGGACGCCAGTGCGAGTGCTGCTCAACGGCCAGGTTCCACACGTACCGGGCATGGCCACAATGGTTCCGCAGCATTGCCTCCTGGTCGGGCGTCGGGAGCAGGCGGTACCTGGACATACGAACATACTAGCGAACACGGCCGACATTTCCGGCGAGGTGCAGCGGCGTTTCCATCCCGGCCTGAAGGCCGGGATCTCCACGCCGCAATCCGGATGAGAGGGTAGGCGTAGGAGGTAAACACCGTGAAGATTGGCTTGCAGATCCCCGACTTCACCACGCCGGACGGCCCGCCGCGGCTCGGTGCGGACCTGGCCACCGTCGCCCGCACCGCGGACGAGGGCGGCTTCGAGTTCATCGCCGTGATGGACCACTTCTTCCAGATCGGCATGCTCGGCCCGCCCGAGGGCGAGATGCTCGAGGCCTACACCGCGCTCGGCTACCTCGCGGCTTGCACGCGGCGGGTCAAGCTGCTCACCCTGGTGACCGGTGCGGTGTACCGGTACCCGGGCGTCCTGGCGAAGATCGTCACCACGCTGGACGTGCTGTCCGGCGGCCGCGGCTGGCTCGGCATCGGCGCCGCGTGGAACGAGGAGGAGTCGCGCGGGCTCGGCATCGGATTCCCGCCCGTCGCCGAACGTTTCGAGCGGCTCGAGGAAACCCTGCAGATCTGCCTGCAGATGTGGCGCGGCGACGAGAGCCCGTACCGGGGCCAGCACTACCAGCTCGACCGGCCGCTGAACTCACCGCAGTCCCTGACCAGGCCGCATCCCCCGATCATGATCGGCGGCGGCGGGGAGAAGAAGACGCTGCGCTTCGTGGCCAAGTACGCCGACGCGTGCAACCTGGTCCCCGGCCCGGACCTGCCCCGCAAGCTGGACGTGCTGCGCGCCCACTGCGACGCCGAGGGCCGCGACTACGACGAGATCACCAAGACCTGTTACTTCATCTTCGACGTCGGCGAGAAGGGCGAGAAGACCGCCGAGGTCGTCGACCGGCTCGGCCACCTCGCCGAGATGGGCTTCGGCGCCGCCATCGGCGCGGTAGCCAACGTCTGGCAGGTCACCCCGCTCGAGGTGATCGCCGCCGACGTC
>JBAUAY010001291.1:0-1914 GCA_049676235.1 Streptosporangiaceae bacterium | reverse complement strand
TCCGCGCGGTGCTGGCGATCTGCGTGCCGCTGTCGGCATCGCTGGCGCTGGGCCAGGGCACGCTCGGCGTGCTGCCCGCGATGGGCGGGATACTCGGCACGATGGCCGACACCGGCGGCCCGTACCTGAGCCGGGTGAAACGGGTCTGCAGCGCGGCGGTGTTCGGCGGCGCGGCCGGCCTGGCCATCGGGTCGGCGGTCCACGGCCAGGGCTGGCTCGCCGTGGTCGCCCTGGTCGTGGTCGCGGGGGTATCCGGCGTGCTCAGCGCGGTCGGCGACATCGGCTCGGCGACCGGCCTGCAGCTGCTGGTGTACACCTCGCTGGGCACCGGGCCGGTCGGGGCGCTGCGACCGGTCTGGCACACCGCCGCCGGGTTCCTGGCCGGAGTCGCCTGGGCGCTGATCCTCATCCTGCCCGGCTGGCTGCGGTCGCCGCACGGCCGGGAACAGCGCGACGTGGCCGCGGCGTACACGGCGCTGGCGGAGCTGCTCCGCAGCGTGGGCACCGACCAGTTCACGGCCCGGCGGCAGGCGCTGACCGGCGCGCTCAACACCGCGTACGACGAACTGCTGAGAGCTAGGTCCACCGCGACCGGCCTGAACTGGCGCCGGGCGCGCCTGGTCGGGATGCTCAACGCGAGCCACCTGATCGCCGAGGCAGCGACCGCGCTCGGCGTGGCCGGGACCCGGCCGCCGCCGCTGATCATCGAGGTCGTGTCGCGGCTGGGCGGCGCGATCAGGAACGATACCCAGCCGCCGATGATCCCGCCGCCCTGGGACGACAACCCGGCCATGCTGGCCCTGCGCGATGCCATGGCCGGGGCGGCGCGGGCGCTGTCCCGCGATTGGTCTCCCGAGGACCATGCACGCTCCGGGCTTGGGGAACGGTTCCGAGCCGGGACCGCCGAGGCCCTGAGGCCTGGCCGGCTGGTCGGGCTGGCGGGGCGGCTGGTCGACGAGTTCGGCGGCGGCAGGCTCAGCCGGATATTCACGATCCGGCTGATGGCCTGCATGGGCGTAGCGGGTTTGGTGAGCGAGGTGCTGCCGCTGCAGCGGTCGTACTGGGTGCCGCTGACCGTCGCCATCGTGTTCAAGCCGGACTATGGTTCGGTATTCGCGCGGGCGCTGCAGCGAGGCATCGGGACCGTGGCCGGAGCGGTCGCCGGGGCGGCGCTGCTGGTGCTGGTGCACGGGACATGGCTGCTGATCCCGTTCGCGGTGCTCGCCGCCCTGCTGCCGTACGGCCGCAGCCGGAACTACGGGCTGCTCGCGACGTTCCTGACCCCGCTGGTGGTCGTGCTCATCGACCTGCTCAGCCCGGCGGGCTGGCGGCTGGCCGAGGATCGGCTGATCGACACGCTGATCGGCTGCGCGATCGTGCTCCTCGTCGGGTACGCGCCGTGGCCGATGAGCTGGTACGCGCACCTGCCGCGGCAGTTCGCGCAGACCGCGCTCGACGTGCGCCGGTACATGGAGGAAGCGCTGCTCGGCCCCTCCAGCGTCCCCGGATCCGAGCCGGCCGTGGGGGCCACGCCGCCGGCCCGGTCGCGGCTACGGCGGTCGACCTACCGGGCGCTGGCCGATCTGCGCGCCGAGTTCCAGCGCACCATGTCCGAGCCGCCGTCGATCAGCCGGCGTGCGACCGCGTGGTGGCCTGCCGTGGTCGGCCTGGAGCAGGTCATGGACGCGATCACCGCGACCGCGCTGGCCGTCAGCCGGGGCGCGGTCGTGTCGCCGGCCGGGGTTCGCCAGCTATCCGAGGCGCTCCGGGCGGTCAGTGCGGCGGCGTCGACGGGAACCACCCTGACGGCGGCGCCGGAGTTGCCTTCCGACGAGACGCTCAAGCCGGTCACCGAGACGGTCCGGGCGCTGCTCGGGGTGCTCGGCACTGGTCGGGCTGGCCGGATTCGAACCG
>JBAUAY010001290.1:0-5540 GCA_049676235.1 Streptosporangiaceae bacterium | reverse complement strand
TGCACGTTCTGGGTGACCAGGGCCAGGTTCGAGGTGCGGTTGCGGAACAGGCCGGTGGACAGCAGTGCCTCCTTCCCGGCCTGCTCACGGCGGCGGATCCAAGCGAAGAACCCGGCCAGGATCAGCGCTCCCGCCACGAGCAGGACCGCCATCAGGACCAGGTTCTGATCGGCGGCCAAGATCCCCCCCACCAGGACCACCAGGCCTACGGCGGACAGCACTGCCCCGACGATATCGAAGGGACGGGCCGGGTCAGCGGGCACCGGGTCGACGAGGCTGCGGCCGAGCACCAGGATGACCACGATGATGAGGGCCTGGAAGACGAAGGCGGCCCGCCAGCTGATGGCCGTGGTGATCAGGCCGCCGATCAGCGGTCCGGTGGCGGCACCGATGCCGCCCATACCGCTGATCAGCCCGAACGCCTGCGCACGGGATTTGATGTCGCGGAACAGTATGGTCGTGAGGATGTAGACGGGCGGGATCAGCAAGGCGGTGCCGACGCCCTCGAAGATGGAGTTGCCCAGGATCAGCACGCCGAGCCCGGGTGAGACGGCGCTGATTATGGCGCCGACCCCGTAGACCAGCAGCCCGAGCTGGAACAGCCGTTTACGGCCATAGCGGTCGGTCAGCTTGCCGCACGGGATCATCAGCGCGGCCATCACCAGCAGGAACAAGGTGATGCAAACCTGGACGCCCTGGACGTCGGTGTGCAGGTCGAGGCTGATGTCGTTGATCATGACGTTCATGTTCGATCCAGCGAAACTGCAGATGAACTGGGCCAAGGCCAGCGGTACCAGCATCTTCTTCAGCGACGAAGCCGGCACCTCCACGGCGGCGCCGCTGGTCATGTCCATGCGTTCGTCCCTCCTCCCCGGCGAGCCCGCGCGCTCGCGGCCAAGATCATGGGACAGCCGCAACTAACACCGTCACGCGTATCTTGACGGGACGCTATCACCCGCCGCGAATGATAGCGGGCCGCACCCGCAGAAACAGTGACCCGGTACCCGGCCGGGGTTCTTGTCGCGCCGCTATTCCCCCCATCGGACTGACTGCGGGCCGCCCGCCCGGCGGGCAACCATGTGGCGCGTACTAGCCTGGCGTCTGGTCGCTGTGAGCTGGGACCGACCGGGAAGGAGCGGTCAGCGGCACGCTTCCGGGCCTGTATGCAGAATGAGCCGTATCCATCTGCGAGCCTCGCCGCTGCGGCTCGGCGCACGGCGGCCGGGCCTCCCCCAAGGCCAAAAGGCAGCCGCTGGTGCCGAGCCAGCGGCGCCGCAGGCGCCGCCTTGATCCAAAACGGCACAATTCGGCACTCGGCGCATGGGTGCCGCTGTGCAGGGCTGACGCGGGGTTCCCTGAATGACCGCGTTGTCCAGCACGGACCCGGGCCTGGTCGGCGGAGAACACCCCGAAGCAGTAGCCGTCGTCAAATGCGACATCGGTGCTCGCCGGGACACCCAACGGGTACGGCGTCTGATGGGCCGGAATCTCGTCGAACGGCGTCAAGATTGCCGGTGACTCCCTTGTTGATCGGCGAGCGCGGTCATCGTTCCCCCAGCGATGGATGCCGAGATTCCGCGGGCGCGCGCCGCTTCCATGATCTCGGGATGCCCGAGACGCCAGGTGACGTTGAGATTGACCCGCACCTAGCTCGGCAGCGTCAGGCACCTGGAACTGTTCACGCCATCTGTCAACATCAGCCTCGGTCATCGCGTAGGTGCGGTGCGGATGCCTGGCGATGCGCGATACGAGCAAGCTGGACGTCCCCTGTCCGCGGGCAGGTAGACCACCTGGCACGATGCTCAGTCCGATCTGGCCAGCCAGCGTAGCGCCGACCGTTCATCACGGCTCCAGAACCCGAAGTCCAGCACCACGCTGGTCCCCAGCCGCAGCGCCTGCAAAGCGACGCAGATGAGCCGCTCTTCCAGGACGTCGCGCTTGCCTCCAGCGTCTGACTCACCGAACAGCGGGATCATCCACTCATCCGGAGTGAGCCGAAGCGCGCGGTGCTTTGCGGCTAGCTCTTTCGCCTGCGTGGTCTTCCCTGCCCCGGGAAGCCCGACTATCAGGAACAACGTCGCCACGCGCCCATCCTGCATCACGCCGATGCAAGATTGCACGCCATTAGTAGTCGGCTGGTTCGCGGGAGCACTGACCATCTGGATGCAAACTACAGGCGCGTGCCAGGCCGGGACGATCCCGACAGGCAGCCAGCGGTGTCTGCGGTCGTGCAGGCGAGCGGTTGCGCGCTCGCGTTGCTGTATGTCCTGCTGTACGGACCGGCGACCGGCGAGGTCATAGGGTAAGGGTAGTCACAGGAAGCCATGCACTTCCAAGTGCCGCTACCCCCCTGAGGCATGCGCCACGGTAGTGTCGGGCTCACGGAGGGACTTGGTGATCGTCATGGAGCACTGGAACAGGCAGCACGTGGTCGATCAACTGAATCGCATGGGGTATACAGAGCTAGCTGACAAGGCGTCGCGGGACCTGCCCGATCCGGTGGATATCAACCGGCTCGAGGAATGGTGCGTGGAGCACGGCCTTTCTCAGGATGACGTGATTAGCCGGATGGGCGGCAGCCCCTGAGCCAGGAGGTTCTGGGCGTGTATGCCCACGCCATCAGCGACCAGCTCACTGAGGCCGCCGACATCTTCGCTCACGCGATAGCGTCCGCCGTCTGAGGCCGCTGTCAATAGCCCGGTTAGCGACAGTATCACCCGCACCGCTACCTACACATTCCATTACTGACCAGCCGAAACAGTACTCCTTGATGCGCAGTAGGCAGCAGCGTTGAGCGTCCTTGGGCGGCCAAAAAGCGGCCAGGCTAGCCAGGAGACCATGCCAGCTCGGTCGTCGGCCGACCGTCAAGGCGATGTTGACAGCCCGGCCGCCTCTCCATTTCGAAACCAGGCCTTGAGCTGTCAACCCAGGAGTGCGGAGAGTCCCGAGTCAGCCGCACCTGCGGTAACGGGCTGGCTTCTCATGCACCATCTCTATGGGCGCCGCCTGCCGCGAAGCCTTTCTCCCTGCCACCTCATCAGTGCGCCGACTACCACGATGGCGACGACCCCAACTATCCACCACATTGTCCCGCACCTACCTCATTCACAGCGTGACGATACATCTTAAATACCGGGACGCTCTACTGCTGAAACGCGCGTCGCTCCGGGCCTGCATGCGGCCGCCCGCGGAGGTTCGCTGCGCGCTTCCGGGCCTGGCCTCCGGCCTGGCCCTCGCCGTCAGGGCCGCTGGGATGGCTCCGGCGCTCAAGGGCGGGTCCCCCCGAAGATCGTTTCAGTGTCAGGGAACGATATCGGCCGCTCTTGGTTTCGTATCTTGACGCTGAGCTGTGACGTATGGTCCGCTGACGTCCACGGGCATACGCCGCCGTAGAAGGCAGTTGTTACTCGGTTGGTTACTCACATCGGGCTCACGGCTCCGAAGGCTGTAGGCCCGCATCATCCCTGTCTGCGAATATCATCGGCCGATTTTAGCGTGTGGTCCACGTCTGGTCCGCGAGCTGGCATCAGTGCGCGGCCTATGGCTACCTCGGCCTCAGCCTCATTGCAGTACCGTGGCACTGGTGTTTACGCCCGAGGAACGCGGCCGGTTGCGTAATGTGCTGATCGCGGCGGCCCGCGTTGATGAGCGCATCAGTGGTGCTGCGCTGACTGGTTCGGCTTCGCTGG
Source organism: Streptosporangiaceae bacterium (assembly GCA_049676235.1). Lineage (GTDB taxonomy): Bacteria > Actinomycetota > Actinomycetes > Streptosporangiales > Streptosporangiaceae > Palsa-504. The sequence goes on along the minus strand of JBAUAY010001290.1, from coordinate 1,851 downwards.
GAGCCGAGGACCGCTGGTCCGATATTGACCTGGCGTTGGGCATCGCCGCGGAGGTTGAGATCACTGCGGTCATCGCCGACTGGACTGCCTTGATGTACCGAGATCACCAGGCGGTACACCACACGGATGTGATCAGCGGCGCGACCACCTATCGTGTGTTCCTGCTAGCCGGCACCTTGCAGGTTGATATCGCCTTTGCGCCGGCGACAGAGTTTGGCCCGACCGCGCCGACGTTCCGGCTGCTGTTCGGTACCGTAGCCGACAAGCCGCTGCCACCGCTGCCGACACCGGCCAAGCTGATTGGCATGGGCTGGCTGTACGCGTTGCACGCACGGTCGAGCATCGCGCGCGGCCGTGTATGGCAGGCGGAATACATGATCAGCGGTGTCCGGGATCACGTTCTCGCCCTCGCCTGCCTGCGCCATGGGGCCTCCCCTTACCAGGGCCGTGGGATGGACGAACTTCCGCCCGAGGCCACTGCGGCGGTTGCTGCTGCGCTGGTTCGTGCGCTAGATGACCGAGAGCTTCGCCGCGCCTTCCGTGTCGTCATCCACGCCCTGCTTGCCGAGATCGCCTATGCCGACCTCGAATTGGCTGCTCGGCTCGCTGACACATTGCAAGAATCTGGCCACCGGAACTGACACACGATGACCCGATCGGATGAGCTGTGGCGCTGGCAGAGGTCTCGCCGGGCGCGTTTCGGGCCTGGCCACCCAACGGTGATGCGGCCAAAATGCGGCCAGAGGACGACGAGGAGTGACTAGCGCTTCTACCTGGGGATTCGGTGGCGCGCTCGGAGGGACTCGAACCCCCAACCTTCCAACCCGAAAAATGGAGATCAGCTGGGCGCGCGGTAGCGAACCCTGGCCTTCGGGAGCGGGTCAGGGCCGCTGAGTGCGGTATGGGTCAGGCGGCCTGGGTCTGGCCTGTGGGGTCTGGGTCTGGTTCGGGGATGCGGCACAAGGTGACTTCGAAGCCGAGGGCGCCGAGCTTGCCGACGTGGTGGGCGATCTGGCGGCGGACGTTGGCCTGGCGCTCGTAGTAGTCCGGGCCGAGGTCCTGGTATCGCATGCCGGGATTGGACAGCAGCTTGTGGTAGACCTTCAGCTGGGTATTCCCGGTGGCGACGCATGCTTTGGCCGTGCCGCGTCTTCGGGCCAGCCGACGGTGGCGGGCGCCCTCGCGGGTCTGGGTGCGGCCGGCCGCGACGGCGGTCTGGCCGATGATCCCGGCCAGGTAGCGGTTGCCTTTCTTGGCCCTGGCCCGGCCTTTGCGGGTGCCGGACTGGTGGTCCACCGGGGTGCGGCCGGCCCAGGAGGCCAGGTGCGCGCCGGTGGGGAACCTGGTCATGTCCGCGCCGGTCTCGGCTAGGGCGTCCTGGGCGGCGCGGCGCGGCCAGCCGGGCATCGACTCGGCTTGCTGGAGCTGTTCCTCATAGGGGGCCAGCCACCGTTCGATCACCGTGGTGAGCTGGTCGATGCCGGCGGTGAGCCGGTCGATGCGGGCCAGCATGGCGGCGAGCAGGGGCGGCGTGCGCGGCGGTGAAGAACTCCGCGCCTTCCAGCGCTTCTTCCAGCTCGGCGATCTTGCGGCGGGCCGCGGCGCGGGCCAGCTGGGCCAGGACCCTGGGGTTACGCTCGCCGGCGACCAGGCGGTCCATGATGTCCCGGCCGGTCACCAAGTGCAGGCGGGAGATCACGCTGGACAGCTTGATCGCCGCTGATTCGTAAGGTAGGCCTGCGGGCGCGGTAACGGTGTTGCCACCGGCCGTTTCCCGCAGGCCCCCTTCCGCACCCGGCGTGCGGCTCTCACCGCACCGGGCGCTCCGCGTGTCTTACCCGCTGGTCAGCT
>JBAUAY010001289.1:0-2506 GCA_049676235.1 Streptosporangiaceae bacterium | reverse complement strand
CGGCGTGCAAGCAGTACGGCGGGTTCTACCTCGGCTCGATCGGCGGCGCGGCGGCGCGGCTGGCCCAGGACTGCATCACCCGGGTCGAGGTGCTCGAGTACCCCGAACTCGGCATGGAGGCCGTCTGGAAGATCGAGGTGCGCGACTTCCCCGCCTTTATCGTGGTCGACGACAAGGGGAACGACTTCTTCGCGGACCCGTCCGGGCCGGTACTCAGCATCGGGGCGCACCCGTGAGCCCGACGGGCACCCGCCTCGAGCATGACTCGATGGGCGACGTCGAGGTACCCGTCGAGGCGCTGTGGGGAGCGCAGACCCAGCGGGCGGTGGAGAACTTCCCGGTGTCCGGCGAACGGATCGGACGGGACATGATCGGCGCGCTCGGGTCCATCAAGGGCGTCGCCGCCAGGATCAACGGCGAGCTCGGGGTGCTCGACGTCGACATGGCGGACGCGATCCACGACGCGGCTGCCTCGGTGGCGCGGGGCGAGCACGACGACCAGTTCCCGGTCGACGTGTTCCAGACCGGTTCCGGCACCTCGAGCAACATGAACGCCAACGAGGTCATCGCGTCCCTGGCCTCGCGTGAACTCGGCCGGCCGGTGCACCCGAACGACCACGTCAACGCGTCCCAGTCGTCCAACGACGTGTTCCCCTCCGCGATCCACCTGGCCGCCACCCGGCTGATTGTCCTCGAGCTGATCCCGGCGCTGAACCATCTGGCCTCGGCGTTCGAGGCGAAGGCCGCCGAATTCGCTTCGGTCGTCAAGGTCGGGCGAACTCATCTGATGGACGCGGTGCCGGTGACCCTCGGCCAGGAGTTCGGCGGCTACGCGGCGGCGATCCGTCATGATGCCGAACGGGCCGAGGCGGTCTTGCCCCGGCTCGGCGAGCTACCCCTGGGCGGCACGGCCACCGGAACCGGCCTCAACGCGCCGCGTGGGTTCGCCCGGCGGGTGAACGAGCAGCTGGCGAGGTCCATGAGGCTGCCGCTGACCGAGGCGCGGAACCACTTCGAGGCCGCGGGTGGGCGGGACGCGCTGGTCGAAGCCAGCGGCGTGCTGCGGGTGATCGCGGTGAGCCTGTACAAGATCTGCAACGACCTGCGCTGGATGGGATCCGGACCGCGGGCCGGCCTGGGCGAGATCTCCATCCCCGACCTGCAGCCGGGCTCCTCGATCAGGCCCGGCAAGGTGAACCCGGTCATCTGCGAGGCCGTCTGCCAGGTGTGCACGCAGGTGATCGGGAACGACGCGGCGGTGGCGTTCGGCGGCGCGGCGGGGAACTTCGAGCTGAACGTGATGATGCCGGTGATCGGGCGCAACCTGCTCGCCTCGGGGCGCCTGCTGACGGCCGTGCTGCCGCTGCTCGCCGACCGCTGTGTTTCCGGGATCACCGCGCACGCCGATCACATGCGACGGCTGGCCGGGTCCTCACCGGTCATCGTCACCGCGCTGAACTCCTATATCGGCTACGAGGCGGCCGCGCAGGTCGCCCACGAGGCGCTCGCGACCGGCGAGACGATCCGCTCCATCGTGATCTCCCGCGGCTACGTCTCACGGGGCGAGATCACCGAGGCGCAGCTGGACGCCGCCCTGGACCTGCTCGCGATGACCGGTACAGGCGACCAAGCGGGGCACAGTGCACAATCCGATCAAACTTAGTCGATGCTTAGCCACTCCCCAGAGACCTTTCAGCTAACACCGTGTATGGTCCGGCTATGCACCCATTGGCGGACACCGGGCGCGTGATCGCCGGGCGTTACCGCCTGCAAGCCCCCATCGGCCGCGGTGCCATGGGTGTCGTCTGGCGTGCCCACGATCAGCTTCTCGACCGCGAGGTCGCGGTCAAGGAAGTCCAGGTCGCGGAGACCCTCACCGACGCGGAGCGGGCCAACGCGTACCAGCGGACGCTGCGCGAGGCCAAGACCGCGGCCCGGCTCAACCACCCCGCGGTGGTCACCGTCTACGACGTGTGCCAGGACGAGGGCCGCCCGTGGATCGTCATGCAGCTGATCAGCGCGCAGTCCCTGGATCAGGTGCTCGCGGCGTCGGGCCCGCTGTCGCCCCGGCGGGCCGCCGAGATGGCCCGGCAGCTGCTCTCCGCGCTGAGCGTTGCGCACGCCGCCGGGGTCATGCACCGCGACGTCAAGCCGAGCAACGTGCTGCTCGGCAGCGACGACCGGGCCGTGCTGACCGACTTCGGCATCGCCACCTTCCAGGGCGATTCCAAGCTCACCCAGACCGGCATGGTGATGGGCTCGCCGGGGTTCACGGCGCCCGAGCGGATCCGCGGTGAGGACGCGTCGGCCGCCTCGGACCTGTGGTCACTCGGCGCGACCCTCTTCGCGGCGGTAGAGGGACACGGCCCGTTCGAGCAGCGCGGCGGGGCGATCACCACCATGTCCGCCATCATCAACGAGGACGCGCCCGACGCGCCCGACGCGGGCGCGCTCGGCCCGGTGATCGCCGCGCTGCTGCGCCGCGAGCCCGCGGACCGGCCGGACG
>JBAUAY010001288.1:0-3076 GCA_049676235.1 Streptosporangiaceae bacterium | reverse complement strand
CGCCTTCGCCTTCCTGCGCGGCGGCCACGCGGTCACCGTCGTCACCCGGCTGCCCGCCGGGTTGCGGCGCCGCGGCGGCTGGGCCGACACCGCCCTGCCGCTGCCCGAACTGCACTGGCGGGACGTGCTGACCGGAGTCAGGCACGCCGGCCTGCGGCCGCCGCTTTCCGAGCTGACCAGGCGGCTTCCGGTGGCGCTGCTCATCCCGGACCGGGTCTACGAAATGGAGCAGGAGCGGCGCGCCAACGGCAGCCTGCGTTGAGCACATTCAGCGTCTGGGCCCCCGCCGCGAGCCAGGTCGAGGTGGAGGTCGCGGGCCAGCGGTACCCGATGAGCCAGGAAAACGCGGGCCACGGGGGGTGGTGGACCGCGGATGTGCCCGACGTGACGGCCGGCATCGACTACGGGTTCCGGCTGGACGACGGCGAACCGCTGCCTGACCCGTGCTCCCTGCGGCAGCCGTTCGGCATCAAGGGCCTGAGCCGTACCTATGATCACGCCGCCTTCCGCTGGACGGACTCCAGGTGGCGCGGCGGCCCGCTGCACGGGTCGGTGATCTATGAGATGCATGTCGGCACGTTCACCGCCGAAGGCACCTTGGACGCCGCCATCGGACGGCTTGACCACCTGCGCGACCTAGGCGTGCACACGGTGGAACTGATGCCGGTGGCGGCGTTCCCTGGCCGGCACGGCTGGGGTTACGACGGGATCAACCTGTGGGCGGTGCACGAGCCGTACGGCGGCCCGGACGGGCTGAAACGATTCGTCGACGCCTGTCACGCGCGGGGCCTGGCCGTCCTGCTCGACGTGGTGTACAACCACGTCGGCATCGGCAACCGGCTGAGCGACTTCGGGCCGTATTTCACCGAAGCCCACGTGACGCCGTGGGGCCCCGCGGTGAACCTAGACCAGCCCGGATCGGACGAGGTACGTGCGTTCCTCATCGGTAACGCGCTGATGTGGCTGCGCGACTACCACCTGGACGGGCTGCGGCTGGACGCGGTGCACGCGCTGGAAGACCACCGGGCCCTGCACTTCCTCGAGGAACTCGCGACCGAGGTGCACGCGCTCGCGGCCCTGCTGAACCGCGAGCTGATCCTGATCGCCGAATCCGACACCAACGACCCCCGGCTGGTTACCTCACGGGAGGCGGGCGGTTACGGGCTGGCCGCGCAGTGGAGCGACGACTTCCACCACGCGGTGTACGCGGCGATCACCGGCGAACGGCAGGGCTACTACTGTGACTTCGGGTCGCTGGAGACACTGGCCAAGACCTACACCAGGGTGTTCTTCCACGACGGCATCTGGTCCGCCTTCCGCGGCCGGACGCACGGGCGGCAGGTCGACGTGTTCCGCATTCCTGCTCACCGTTTCCTGGGCTACCTGCAGGATCACGACCAGGTCGGGAACCGGGCCACCGGCGACCGGATCGCCGCCACGCTGTCTTCCGACCTGCTCAAGGTCGGCGCCGGCCTGGTGCTGACCTCGCCGTACACGCCGATGCTGTTCATGGGGGAGGAGTGGGGCGCGGACACCCCGTGGCAGTACTTCACCGATCACATCGAACCCTGGCTAGCCAAGGCCGTCGCCGAGGGGCGCAAGGCCGAGTTCGCCGCGTACGGCTGGGACGCGGCCGACGTGCCCGACCCGCAGGACGAAGCGACCTTCCGCCGCTCCAAGCTGAACTGGGAGCAGCGCCATCGCGAGCCGTACTTCGGCCTGCACGCCTGGTACCGGGAGCTGATCGCGCTGCGCCGGGCCAGGCCCGAGCTGACCGATCCGCGGCTGGACCGGGTGCACGCCGACTTCGACGATGACGAGCGCTGGCTGCTGGTCCGCCGCGGGAGGCTGCGGATCGTGGCGAACATCGGCCCCAGCGCCGTCCGGCTGCCGCTCGGGCAGCCCGGCACCGGCGTGCTCGCCGCCTCCAGCCCGGGCGTCGCGATCCAGCAGGACACGGTGACGATGCCCCCCGCCGCCTTCGCCATCATCGAGACGAGAGCTCTTAGCCCGGCGTCGTGAGGTGGTGGCTCACGCGGCGCGGGAGAAGCAGGGCACGGCCAACCGGGCGGGCTCGGGGGTGTGTGCCAGTTCTGGCTGTGAACCGCCGAATACGCTGGCCACCAAGGCGCGCGCCCAGCGCATCCGCGTGACCGCGGTCTCGGGGTGTTCGCCGAAGGCCTGCGCGACCCGCACTGTGCAGCCTAGGCCGCCGTAGGCGGCGACCGCCGCGGCGACCGCCTGCCGGACCTGCCATGCGCTGGGTTCATCGGAGCACTGCAGCCCCGATGCGAACAGCGCACCGGCCCGGACGGCGCTGATGCTGAGATCACTAGACACGGACGACATCGTGGGCCTCCTTGACCGGTGTCTATTGTGACGACGCAGCGGGGGTTGTGGCCTGCCATTCCCGGCGCCGGAGGCCGGACCAGAGGCGAAGGCGGACGGGAATCCGCCTGCTGTCCGGCGGCGGCACGTGGGCGGCGCGGGCCAGGCGTTCGCGCTGGGCTCGGCGGTGCAAGTCGGCGATCCGAGCCTGGGTCAGTTCGTAGCTGACGGTGGGGTGCATCGTAAGTCTCCTTGGTGGCGTACTGGGCTATATCCCGAGGATGCGGCTAAGGTAGGGCAGCGCGAATCGGGCGATTGCCCGGTATTGGGGGGCGGGGGTCCTTAGATTCCCGCCGGCCCGGCCCTAGGCGCCCTGGCCGGCTAAGGTCCCGGCGGGTCCTCGGGTGAGAACGAGTCGAAGAGCCGGAGCCGGTGGGCGGTAGCGGCGGCTTCGCCGCGGCTGGTCACGCCGAGCTTGCCGAGGATGTTGGACACGTGCACGCTGGCGGTCTTGGCGGAGATGAACAGTTCGCTGGCGATCTCGCGGTTGCTGCGCCCGGCCGCGACGAGCCGCAGCACCTCGAACTCCCGCGCGGTGAGTCCGAGCCGTTCCGGTTCGGCGACCTGGACGGGCCCGGCTTCCCCGGACGCCGCCCGGACCTCCGTGTCGTCGCCGGGCGTGTCGAGCGAGATCCTGGCGCGCCGGGCGAGCAGGGCGGTGTCGTCGCTCAGCGGCCGGGCGCCAAGG
>JBAUAY010001287.1:0-4620 GCA_049676235.1 Streptosporangiaceae bacterium | reverse complement strand
TCAAGCACATGACCACGGTCGGCGAGCCGATCGAGCCCGAGGTCTGGCGCTGGTACTACGAGTCGGTCGGCAAGGGCGAGGCGGTCATCGTCGACACCTGGTGGCAGACCGAGACCGGCGGCTTCCTGGGTACCGGGCTGCCCGCCCTGTACGCCATGAAGCCGGGCAGCTGCGGCCCGATGGCGCTCGGCATCTACGCCGAGATCCTCGACGAAAATGGCGAGGCGCTCCCCAAGGGCAGCGGCAAGGCCGGCAACATTTGCATCCGCAACCCGTGGCCGGGGGTCTTCGAGACGATCTGGGGCCAGCCCGAGCGGTTCGTGTCGACGTACTTCGCGAAGTACAACAAGGATCCGGAGAGCAAGGACTGGCATGACTGGCCCTACTTCGCCGGCGACGGCGCGGTGCAGGCCGAGGACGGTTACTACCGCATCCTCGGCCGGGTCGACGACGTGATCAACGTGGCCGGGCACCGGCTCGGCACCAAGGAACTCGAGTCGTCCGCGCTGGCGGTCCCGGAGATCGCCGAGGCGGCGGCCGTCCCGGTCGTCGACGACGTGCGTGGCCGGGCGGTCGAGATGTACGTCTCGCTCAAGCCCGGTGTCGAGGCCAGCGACACGGAGATAGAGGCCAAGGTGAAGATGGCGATCGAGACCGACATCGGCAAGATCGCGCGGCCGAAGAACATCTGGATCGTGCCGGACATGCCGAAGACCAGGTCCGGCAAGATCATGCGCCGGGTCATCGCCGCGACGTCCAACTTCGCCGACGTCGGGGACATCACCACGCTGGCCAATCCCGAGATCGTGGAGCAGATCCGGCACCAGGTGCAGAACGCCAAGCACGCGCGCGGCGAGGTGCCGCGCGAGCTCACCGAGGCCGAAGAGGCCGAGATCAAGTCCTTCGGCACTGAATAGTTACAAGCAGTCTTTGTCCGCGTGCGGCGGGCCCCGCCTGAAATCAGGTGGCCCGCCGCACGCGTTCCGTTGTTATTTCGGCCGAACGGGCCATGGTGCGAGCCCCGCGCCGCGTTTTCCCGATGGGTGGCTAAAGTCATCCCGCCCCGGGACTTTGGTCTGTAGTGGCGCGCGTCGCTCCGCGATGAACTGTGGCTATGGACCCGAACTCCGCATTGTCCGTCTGGCAACTGACCATCATGGCTGTCATCCCTGTCGTGTTGCTGTTCGGATGGCTCATCGCCATTTTTGTCGCCTCCAGGGAGCCAGGCAGGCAAAACCTGGCGGTGGCCGGTTCACCCGAAGGACCAGTCGTCGCCGGGACCAGCGAGCACGAGCCGGAGCGGCCGTCCGCCGACCGGATGGCCGCATAGCCCTGCGGGTGTGCCCGCGGACGAGTCAGCCGGGCTGGCCGACCTCGGTGCTCAGCTCGTCGTGCAGGAACGACAGGTAGCCGCTCACCGCAGCGGAGTCGCCGTCGGCCTGCGGGTATGACCAGACGGCATCGGCGAGCTTGTGGTCACCGGTGACGACTGACCAGTAGGAGGCGGTGCCCTTGTATGGGCACACGGTATGGGTATCGCTGGGCTCAAGCAGGTCCTGCCGGACATCGGCCGACGGGATGTAGAAGCGGTTCGGCAGCCCGGTTTCCGAGAGCAGCAGCGGCCTGCTGGTCTCCGCCAGCACCGTGCCGCCCAGCAGGACGCGGACGGGCCGCGAGGAACGGCGCACGTCCACGCGGTGGTACGGATCACGGATGTGGCCCTCGACGCGCTCGTCCTCGTCGTACATCTCATCCATGGCGTCCCAGTAGAAGCCGGCGTACCCCTGCAGCCACCTCGACTCCTCGTTGGGGTCTGGGTAGTACCAGATCGCGTTCTCCGCGACCTGACCGCCGGCCGTCACCGACCAGTAGGACGCGGTGCCCTTGAACGGGCAGTACGTGTGGTGGTCGGTGGGCCGCAGCAGATCGGCCCGGATGTCGTCCTGCGGCACGTATACCTGCGGCAGCAGTCCGGTCTCGTGCAGGAGCATGGCGCGGACCGTGTCAAACACGGTCTCGCCGCCGAAGGTCGCCCGCACCCGGCGCGGGAACTCCTGCATCAGCAGCTTGTGCGCGGGACCGTCGATCCGGTAGTTGACGGTCTCCGGCGGGTGACCGGACAGCGGGCCGGAGGAAAAGGTCAGCGACATTAAGGGTCTCCTCACAGATCGTCGACGGCTGTAGTAACCGGCCCGGGCCCCCTTGTCATTCCGCCCGCGCGCCGCTCCGCCCGGCGCCACCGCCCACCCCAGTAATCACCCGTCAATCCCCAAAATCGGACAAATCACACATCAAGGCCTAGGTTCGAATTATTGTTGGTTGTTGCATCCAATATAAGGGAAGTATTCGTCCGCAATAACGAAACAAGCTCGGCGGGGGTCGTGTAGGCGATGAGGCGTGCCTGGCCGGGGGCCAGGTCCGGCCAGGCGGCGGCGAACTCGAAAACGGCCACGGCGGCGGTGGGGAACCTTAGCGCCGGCGACGCGGGCGCGTCGCCTGCATCCGGCGGTTCGGCCAGGTGAGAGGCCAGTTCCGCGATGGCCGGGTTGTGCCCGATCAGCAGCGCGGCCCGGCACGTGCCGGGCAGTTCCCGGGCCAGGTAGAGCAGGGTCGGCGCGCTGGCCGCGTAGGCCCGCGGCTCGTACGTCACCGACGGGGACCCGCCGAGTTCCGGCGCCACCAGTTCCCAGGTCTGCCGGGTCCGGCGCGCGACCGAGCAGATCACGACCTCCGGCAGGTAGCCCTGGCGGCGCAGCCAGCGCCCGACGACCGGGGCGTCCCGCCGGCCGCGCTTGGCCAGCGGCCGCTTCTGGTCCGGTACGTCGGGCCAGTCCGACTTGGCGTGCCGGAGCAGGATCAGCCGCCGCGGCGTGTCACTTGCCACCGTGCTGCCCTAAGGCGCCGGACGCCGGCCGGACGCGCAGGAAGTTGATCGCGGTGGCCCGCATCACCGTCCGGCCGTCCTGATTGACCGCCTCGACCAGGGTCTTGATGATGCCGCGGTCCGGCTTGCTCAGCGATCTGCGGGACTCGACGACGGTGGCCCGGACACGGAGCGTATCGCCGGGTCGGACGGGGTAGGGCCAGCGAATCTCGTCGAGGCCCGCGCTGCCGAGGCTCGACTCCGCGGACAGGTAGTTGTCGACGAGCAACCGCATCACGAGAGCGGCGGTATGCCAACCACTCGCGATCAGCCCGCCGAAAGGCCCGGTGGCCGCGGCCACCGGATCGACATGAAATGGCTGTGGATCGAACTCTTTAGCGAAAGTTATGATGCTAGCTTCGTCAACGCTGACGCTTCCGCACTCGTCGGTCGTGCCGAGCGCATAGTCATCGAAGTACCTCGGGCCGTGATCGTTCACCACCGCAGTATCTCAGCACTGGCGCCCCATTAGCCAAATGATCACAGATGAGTTACAGAAATACTTCCAATCACCTGCGACCCGCGGGCAGTTGCTGCCATGCTCACGCAGACGGGACAAACCACCGAAAGCGAAGATAAGCCAACATCGGTAGCACACAGTGATGGAAGAGGCCCGCCGGCAGACCTCGGGACCGGTAGGCGGGCACCGAAACTACTTGGGGAGTTCTGTGGATTCAGCGAATGCGCACCGGCGGCCGCGGAAGATCCGACGAACGGGCCGGCACATCGCACCCTCGCAAGTGGAGAAGGTAGCGGAGAAGGCGGGCAAGGCCGCCCCCGCGATGGCCATCGCCGGCGTGCTCGTCGCCGCCGCGCCGCAGGCGCACGCCGCCGAGAGGACGCCCGCCCAGGCCACCACGGTGACCGAGCAGCAGGCGCGCACCGACGCTCTCGTCAAGAGCGCCCAGCCGGCCACCCGCACCTACACCGTCCGCTCGGGCGACACGCTGTCCTCGATCGCAGAGCGCTACTATCACAACTCGGGCGACTGGACGTGGATCTACGAGGCGAACAAGTCCAAGATCCGCAACCCCGACAGCGTCTACGTGGGTGAGTCGCTGACGATTCCCTACAGCGCGCCGAGCGGCACGTCCTCGTACACGCCACGGCACGCGAAGGCCGCCACCCAGTCCACCGTGCTGACCTCCGCCACCAGCAATCTGAGCGGCAACCTCAGCTGCTCCAGCCTTGAGGCCCTCTGGGAAGCGGCAGGCGGCTCGCACACCGAGGCCTTCATGGCCGCCGAGATCGCCATGGCGGAATCCGGCGGCAGGCAGGACGCCCTCAGCCCCACCAACGACTACGGCTACTGGCAGATCAACGGATCCCACGGGCCCGCGGAGGCCACCTTCAACCCGATCGGCAACGCCAAGGCCGCGATCGCCATCTCCGACAACGGAAGCGACTGGAACCCGTGGACCACCTACGTCACCGGGGCCTATAGCGGGCGCTGCTGACCCCTACCGGAGCCCGCTGTCCTGATGCGCCTATGTTCGACGGTATGGACACACCGGACGTGCTCGCGTGGCGGGACGGGCATATCGAAGCCCTGGACCAGACCGTGCTGCCGCACCAGGTCCGCGTGCTGCGCATCACCACGGTGGACGAGCTGATCAAGGCGATCACCACGCTGGCCGTCCGCGGTGCGCCCCTGCTCGGCGCGGTCGGCGCCCTCGGCGTCGCCCTGGCGATTCGCC
>JBAUAY010001286.1:0-9998 GCA_049676235.1 Streptosporangiaceae bacterium | reverse complement strand
CAGCGCCGCCGCGCTGGCGAGCAGCGTGCCATCGCGGGCGGTCGCAGCGACAGCGGCGGCGGCGCACGCCCGAGCGCCCGCGACCAGCAACGGCCAGGCGTATCGGGGACTTTTCCGGACGTCAAAGTGGTCGAGAGCATGCTCGACGGCGGACAGGGCTTCGGCCGGCCGCCCCTGCGCCAGGCGCAGCTCGATTTCCAGCTGAACCAGCGGCAGGTGATATTGGTCGTAGTACCTGCTGTGGTCGAGCACGGACCTGATCGAGGCGACGGATTCGGCGGCGGCGGCCAGGTCGCCGCGGGCCACGGCCATATCGCCGGCCAGCCGCCACAGGTAAGTGCGGTTGAGCCGCAGCGGGAAGAGCCGCAGTACATGCTCGATGACCTCGCCCGCCTCGTCCCACCTGCCCAGCGACACCAGCGGCTCGGCCACGTTGCAGGCCAGGACGGCGCCATAGGTCCGGGCGAGCCCGTGTTCACGGGCGGTCGTGAGCCCCTCGCGGGCTACCGCAGCGGCCAGTTCATGCAGGCCTGCGCCTTCCAGCATGTCTGACTCGGTAATGGCGGCTCCCAGCAGCACCTGATAGGCCTTGGCCCGGGATGCGATCTCCTGGGCCTCGGCCAGCAGCGCCCGGATCCGCTCCACGTTCCCGCCGTTCTCGCCGATGGGCTCGGCGCAGGCGATGGTATTGAGCGCGGCCGCTTCGGTGGCGGCGTCACCAGCCTGCCGCGCGGTAATCACCGCCTCCTCCGCGACGGCCCGCAGTTCCGGGCTGTCCCAGCCGCCATGCACCCGCAGGGTGCAGTGGGCCAGCGCTTCGAGCACGCGGGCGCGTGCCGGGCTGGGCGGGTCTGCCGGGACCAGCCGGACCGCTTCGTGCAGGTCTCCCGCGTAGTCAGCCAGGCCAAGGTGGTACTTCAGATGGCCGCGGGTCCGCAGGAGGAGCGCGGCGCGAACCGGTTCGGCGATGGCATCGATCTCCCGCAGCGCGGCCGTAGCCAACATGAGCCCGCGGTCATCCTCCCCGGCCAGTTCCGCGACTCGTACCGCCTCCTCCAGCACCACGCCATGATCGGTGCCGATCCGCTGCGCGGCGTCCGGCACCTGATCCCAAAGCTCGAGCACTCGGGACAGCATCGCGAGCTGCTCGGCGTACGCCAGCGCATGGCCTGCCTGACCAGCCGCCTGCCAGGCGCTGACCAGCGCCCGGGTCGTGTCGTGGGCCGCATGCCAGTGTCGGGCCTGCTCAACCGCGGCCCGGCCCGGCAGCACCAGCCCCGGATCGGCGCCGATGACCTCGGCGAACCGGCTGTGTACCTGGCCCCGCTCGCCGGGCAGCAGCTCATCGTGCACCGCTTCGCGGATCAGGGCGTGCCGGAACAGATAGCCGTCTGAGTCGGTCAGCAGCACATTGGCCGCCACCGCCGGCCGCAGCGCCCTGGCGAGCGCGGCGCCATCCAGCCCGGTCACCGCCGCCAGCAGCCCGTGACCGGCCCGCTCGCCGCCCGCGCTGGCGACCCGGACCACCTCTTGCGTCTCCTCGGGCAGCCGCAGGACGCTGGCCACCAGCAGGTCGCGCAGTGACTCCGGCAGACCGGAGCCCAGCTCGTCGTCACCAACCAGTGCCTCGACGAACAACGGGTTGCCTTCGGTCCGGCGATACACGGCCGTGAGCGTATCGTCGCCCGGCTCGCGGCCGGTGATCTGGGCGACAAGCTGGCCGGTGTCCCGGCGGGCGAGCCTGCCGAGATTCATCCTGGTGACCCAGCCGATACGGTCGAGCTCGGCGAGCAGCGGGCGCAACGGATGCGTGCGGTGCAGGTCGTCGGACCGGTAGGTCACCACGATCAGCAGGCCATCGGCCGACGGCTGGTTGCGGATCAGGAAGGCCAGCAGGTCCCGAGTAGACCGGTCGGCCCAGTGCATGTCCTCGATGACCAGCACCACCGGACCGGCTTCGGCCAGGTGCTCCAGCAGGATGAGCATCTGCTCGAACAGCCTCGCCCGCGCCTCGCCCGCGTCATCTGGTCCAGCAGGTTCGCCGAACTCCGGCAGCAGCCGGGCCAGCTCTCTGGCCGTGCCTCCAGGCAGCAGCTCAGCCACCCCGGCGGCGCCAAGAGCACGCACGAGCTCGCGGAGCACCGAGGTGAACGGAGCGAAGGGCAGGCCATCGGCGCCCAGCTCCAGGCAGCCGCCCACCAGCACCCGCGCACCGGTACTGCGTGACCGGTCAGCGAACTCGCTCACCAGCCGGGACTTTCCGACCCCGGCCTCCCCGCCGACCAAAACCGCCGACGGATGGCCGCGGCCAGCCTCGGCCAGTGCCGTATCCAGCGTGCAGAGCTGGCTGGACCGGCCGACCAGAACCGGACTTGATACCCGCGGTTCCACATCAGCAAGCATGCCAGCTACCCGGGCCAAAGCCGAGGCCCCCCGCTCCCACGTCCGGTTTACGCGTAGTCGGGGAGCCTGATGGTCGTCGCGGTCCTGGTGGACATGTACCTGATGAAGCCCTTGGCCGGCAGGTAGGCCAGCATCCGGAAGAACCGGTCGCGCTGGCTGATCTTCTTCGCGGTCGCCGGGGCCAGGAAGGCCGCGCCGCCCCGGGCCTGCTTCTGGCCCCGCGCGACGTAGGGTCGCAGCAGTTGCTCGTAGCGGGTGAACGCGACACGGTAGTCGCCGTCGGCCGCGGCTAGTTCCCCGGCGAGCAGGTAGGCCGCGATTACCGCGGTGCCGGTGCCGTTTCCGCCCGGCCCGGCCGCATAGCCGGCGTCGCCGATGAGCGCGACCCGCCCGGTTGACCAGCGGTCCAGGTGAACCTGGCTCACCGAGTCGAAGTAGAAGTCGGCCGCCTCAGGCATCTGCTCGAGCAGGCGGGGCACGTGCCAGCCCACGCCTTCGAAGGCGCTGGCCACGATCTTCTGCTGCTGGCCGGTGTCGTGGTAGTCGTAGCTGATCGAGGCCTGGTCCGGGGCCGTGAAGAAGAACTGCGCCACCGCCTGTCCGGCGTGCCGCGCGCTGAAGACGGCGGCCGTCCTGCCCGGCACGCTGTACAGCAGTCCGGAGTGGTCCAGGCCGAAGGAGTCGGCCACGCTGAAGATGGACACGTAAAGGCCGAGGTCGCGGACCGAATCCGGGTTGTCGGCGAAGGCCAGCCGGCGGACGTTGGAGTGCAGTCCGTCGGCCCCGATCACCAGGTCGAAGGTGCGCGGCGCGGCGTGGGCGAAGGTGACCCGCACGCCGTCGGAGTCCTGCCGCAGGCTGGTGATCGAATCGCCGAACAGGTACTCGGTGCCATCCGTGGTCGCCTCGTAGAGGATCCGGCCCAGGTCACCGCGGAGGATCTCCACGTCACCCGCGAAGATCGCGGCCGGCATCTGAGCCACCGGGCGTCCGTCCTGGTTGACGTAGGTGGTCGTGGCGAGATGAGTCTGCTGCTCCCGGATCTGGTCCAGGATGCCCATCTTCTCCAGCACCGTCAGGTGAGCCGCGCCGCGGAAATCGACCGCGTAGCCGCCGCCGCGTAGGTGCGGCGCGTGCTCGACCACGGTCGGGCGGAACCCGTGCCGGGCGAGCCAGTAGCCGAGGGCAGGTCCGGCGACGCTCGCGCCGGAGATCAGGATGCGTCGGTTGTCCATGGTCGGAATCATACAAACGTATAAGACATCTGTATAGTACGTTTGTATAGATTTTGCTAGGATCACGCCATGGGCCATCGTGAAGACCTCCTCGAGGGCGCCGTCCGCTGCCTGCGGGAGACGGGCTACGCGCACACCACCGCCCGCGACATCGTCGCGGCCTCGAGCACCAACCTCGCCTCGATCGGCTACCACTACGGCTCGACCAAGGCGCTGCTCAACGCCGCGGTGCTGGCCGCCATGGATGACTTTGGCCAGCAGATGGCGCAGGCCATCGGTGATCTGGACGCCGACGCGACCACCCTGGAGCGCTTCGAGCGGTTCTGGACCCACATCATCGACTCGTTCCGGACCAGCAATCAGGTGTGGCTCGCCACCTTCGACATCTTCACCGTGGCGCAGCGCGATCCCGACGTGCGCGCCGCAGTGGCCGACGGCCTGGAAGACGCCAGGATGCTCTGGGCGCGGATGCTCTACGGTGTCGATGCCGACGACCGGCGGGCGCGGGCGATCGGCTCACTGCACCAGGCGCTGGTCAGCGGCGTCCTGGTGCAGTGGCTGATCGACCCGGAGCGGGCCCCCTCACCCGCCGAACTCGCCGCCGGCCTGCAGGCGATGGCGGATCAGCTCACCGCGCCCTCGCAAGCCAATCGCATCGATGGAACATCGTTGTCGTCCTAGCGACCACGATGGAGCATCGGTGTCGCTGGAGACGCGGTGGCTGAGCTAGTCGGCGCAGCTCTGCTGGGCGGCGGAGGCCACGGTAGAGAAGACCCAGGGGTTCTCCGGCGCGCTGCCGCCCTGCAGCGCCTCGGGCAGGCCGCTGGGAAACTTGTACGAGGCGCGGGTCCAGAACCAGCGGGTTCCCGACGACGAGCAGACCTTTACCGGATCGCTCAACGTGACCACCGTAGCCACTGAATAAATGGGCCCAGCGGCACAACTCGGATTGCAGCCGTCCAGCTTATAAATGCCCGTTCCGACGGCCTCGGTGGCGGACCACGTGCTCCATGTCATCTTGTCAAGAATCGCGGTGGAATCACCGGATAGCGGGCAACCCGAATTACACGCGGGCCGGTACAGCACGGTCCCGTTAATATCCTGGGCCTGGGCCAGGTAGGTGCTGGCCCCGGTGGCCGAGGTGGTCACACTTGGTGAGGTCGACGGGCTCGCGGGGGCTGAGGCCGGACCGCTCGACGATGCGGAGCCAGCTGACGACGTCGAGCTGGACGACGCGGCCAGGGCGCTCGCCGGGCTAGAGGCCGCCGCTGCCGAGCTACTCGATGAACTACAAGCGGTCACCAGCA
This sequence comes from Streptosporangiaceae bacterium, assembly GCA_049676235.1. GTDB lineage: Bacteria > Actinomycetota > Actinomycetes > Streptosporangiales > Streptosporangiaceae > Palsa-504. Next base: position 5,053 of record JBAUAY010001286.1, on the reverse strand, counting down.
AGGCGACGCAAGCCAGCACGGCCCACCCCCCGACCTGCCGGGCTCTGCGCGCATACGTGGTCAACATGGATTCCACCCCAGTCAGTCAGATTTCCTTAGCGGCTCGCTGAGCCGTCTCACTCATACGACGTCCGCCGCGCCACCGCGGTTGGGGCAGCTTTACGCGGGGCAGTAACCACGGCCCGTTCGGCATAGATATCACGGCCGCGCCGGCGGCGGCGGTTTAAGGGACCGAACGGACCGGGTAATTGTCGCGTCGGCACCGGGACGGCCTTGTCCGCGGGACGCAGCGTGATCCAGGGCGTCCGGACCGGCACGACCGGCTCGCGTGGGCCGCCGCGTTGGCGGCGTCCGGGGATGTCTCGCTTGCTGGCCCGCGGCCTAACCGAAGCACTGGCCCTCGCCCCGGTACGTCGGCACTTCGGTGACCTGGCCGTCGTCGTGGATCACGTGGTACTCCCGGAACCGCTCGGCGAGTTCGCCAGCCTTGGCGTGGCGCAGCCAGACCCGGTCGCCGGGCCGCAGGTTCCCGGCGGCCGCGCCGCGTACCGGCGTCTGGACCTCGCCGGCGCCCTCGACGCCGATCAGGCGGAGGCCCACGGGCAGGTACGGCCGCGGCAGCCGGTCCGGGGTACCGGCGCCGGAGGCGATGTAGCCGCCGGAGAACAGCGTGGCGATACCCGGGCCTGGCCTTCTCACCACCGGCAGCGCAAAGAGCAGGGCGGGCTCGGGGGTGAACCGGCGGTAGGCATCGAACAGGGTCGGTCCGACCAGCCCGGAACCTCCCGTGAGCTCGGTCACCGACGCGTCCCGCGCGGTCGATTCCAGGCTGCCTGTGCCGCCGCCGTTCACGAATTCCAGGTCGGTCAGGGCCTGGATCAGGCGGATCGTCTCGGTCCGCCGCCGGTTGAGCTCCGGGACCGAACGGCCCTGGATCAACCGGATCAGCTGAGCCCGGACCGGGTGACCGGGCGGCGCGTCGCCCAGCCCGGCGATCTGTCCCTCGTAACCCATCACGCCGACTAGGCGGAAGCCCGCGTGGCGGGTGATCGCCTTCGCGAAGTCCGCCGCCTGCTCCGGCGTGTGCAGCGGAGACCGCCTGGTCCCGATGTGCACCGCGGGCCTGCGGCCCAGCGGGCGCCAGGAAACGTCGAGGTCCAGGCAGACCCGCATCTCCGGGTGGCCGTCACCCAGCACGCGGTCCACCACGTCCAGGTGCGCCTCGGAGTCGGTCATGATCGTGATGCGCTGCCTGGCCTGGTCGTCGGCGGCCAGCGCCCGCAGCGCCCGCCGGTCCACCGTGGGGTAGGCCACCAGCAGGTCGTCGCTGGTGCCCATGGCGTGCAGCCAAAGGGCTTCGGGCAGCGAATAGCACATGACACCCCGGTAGCCGGGCGTGGCCAGCGCGCGCTCGATCAGGTAGCGACACCGCAGCGACTTGGTGGCCACCCGGATCGGGCGGCCCGCGGCCCGGCGCGTCATGTCAGCGGCATTGCGGTCGAAGGCGCCCAGGTCCACGACGGCCAGCGGCGGGTCGAGGTCCGCGGTGGCGCGGTCGTACCTCTCGCGCAGGGCACCTAGTCGCTGGGTGCCGGAGGATTTCGGTGCCGCGCGCTGGGCGAGCCTGCCGCCCTGGTCGACTGACATGCTCGCACAGTAGACCAGCGTTCGGGAAATATGAATACTCGGGTAATGAAGGCTTCCTCTGGTGCATCCTCGGCGAAGCCGCGCGCCTGGCGGAACTGGGCCGGGACCGCGACCGCGACTCCGGCCCGCTGGTGCCGGCCTCGCAGCGAGTCCGAGATCTCGGAGGCGGTCAAGGACGCGGCGTCGGCCGGGCTGCCGATGCGGGCGCTCGGCAGCGGGCACTCGTTCACCGCGACCGCGGCGACCTCCGGCGTGGCGCTCGACCTGTCCCAGTGGACCGGGATCACCGCTGCGGACACCCGGACGGGCCTGGTGACCGTGCGGTCGGGGACCACGTTGCGCGCCCTCAACGCCGAGCTAGGCGGGTTCGGCCTGGCCATGGCCAACCTCGGCGACATCGACGCGCAGACGCTGGCCGGCGCCCTGTCCACCGGAACGCACGGCACCGGCGCCCGGCTGGGCGGGCTCGCCACCCAGGTGGAGGCGCTCGAGCTTGTCCTGGCGGACGGGTCGGTGGTGTCGTGTTCGGCCACGTCGCGGCCCGAGCTTTTCGCGGCCGCACGGATCGGCCTCGGCGCCCTCGGCGTGATCACCACGGTGACGTTGCGCTGTGTGCCGTCGTTCACGCTGCTGGCGGACGAGCGCCCGGTGCCGGTGGAGGAGGTCCTCGAGCAGTTCGACGCGCTGGCCGCCGCCAACGACCACTTCGAGTTCTACTGGTTCCCCTACGGCCGCAAGGCCCTGGTCAAGCGCAACAACCGGCTATCGCCCGGCGGTTCTGCTGCTCCCGGTGCGGCCCACCCGATTCCCGGGTGGCGCAGGTTCTGGGAATTCGAGGTGATGGAGAACGCTAGCTTCGGGACGCTGTGCCGGCTCGGCCGGGCCAGGCCGCGCCTCATCCCCGCGCTGAACAGGTTCTCTTCGGCTGCGCTGTCGTCCCGGTCCTATACCGACCTGTCCCACCGGGTGTTCGTGACCCCCCGCCGGGTCCGCTTCGCCGAGTCAGAGTATGCCGTTCCACGTGAATCACTCGGCCACGTGATCGCCGAACTGCGCCGCGCCGTGCCCCGCCTGCCCGATCCCGTCATGTTCCCGGTCGAGGTGCGGGTGGCGGCCGCCGACGACATCTGGCTCTCCACCGCCTACGGCCGGGAGTCCGCCTACGTCGCGATCCACCAGTACGCCGGGCTGCCGTACCGGGCCTACTTCGACCGGTTCGAGTCCATCGTGGCGGAGGTCGCGGGCCGTCCGCACTGGGGCAAGCTCCATTCGCTGGACGCCGAACGTCTCCGTCCGCTTTACCCCCGCTATGACGAGTTCCGCCGGGTCCGCGCCGTGGTCGACCCCGAAGCCAGGTTCGGTAATCCCTACCTGGCCCGGGTCCTCGGGAGTACTCACGATTTGTGACGAAAAGATTACGTACTCTACCCCGGCCGAACCGCGCCCGGCTGGCTGCCCGTAGTCCCGGTTAGTGGCCAGTGCACGCGGCCGCCATGAAAGATCACGGCCTGCCGGTCACGAAATGATCTGCGGACCATGATCACCGCCTTCTTTCACCAATGGCGGCCGCGGCACTGGTCACGCAAAGGATCGCGCTTTCCCGGCGTGGTTAAGGACGTATCCCGTGCGGGGGAAGGCAGGTGAGGCGATGGCAGCCGGAAGCCATGCCGTGGTCATCACTCCGGTGGCCTGGCTGGCCGCGGGCCATCAGGGCGGGAGCGGTTCGGTCGTGGGCCGGATCGCGCTGGTCGCCGTGGCGGTGCTCGCCGTGGGCGCGTTCGCGGTCCTGCAGGCCAAAGCGCGATCGTACCGTCGGCGGCCGCAGTCCGGGCGCCGCCGCCGACGGTATGACCGCTCGGACTGGCGGATGCTGCCGCCGCCCCACTGGCCCGGAGGCAGGGACGACAAGGCGCCGTTGGGCAACGAAGAACGACACCGGCCTGACTGGAGATACGGGTACCCTCCTGGCTACGATCCGTACCCCTTGTATGACCCCGCCCGGTCGCCGTGGGCCGCGCGGGACGACGCGACGGGCGATCGGAGATCTTTAAGCGGTTCTGGGGCCGGGGGCCCGGCGGCCTTCCTAAGCTCGACTCTGCGTGCCTAAGGTATTCGTATCGGTAACGGGCAAACGTGTTGATTGGCAGCAATTGGTTGCGCTCGCGGCAGACACGGTGTGCGGATGAGGGTTGACGATCCTTCCGATGGCGAAGCCGATGACCGGATACCAGAGCATGACCGCGTCAGGTCGGCGGATCCGGCCGAGGCGCACGACCGCGAGGAGTGTTACCGCGACCTTCGCGCCTACGACCAGGTCCCCGGGCACCGGCCGGCCGGCCGGCGCACCGATGAGCCGGGGTCCGGCGGCGATGGCCGGTGGAAGTGGAAGGGACTGGAACTCAGCCCGGAGGCCAACCGCGTCGCGGATGAGGGACTCGCCGTCCGCCAGGCCGCCGAGGGCCGCGACGCGGAGGGCAACTACGGCGAGGCAGGCCTTACCCCCGCGATGCGCCGCGTCGAAGCCGAACTCGAGCACGGCAGCCTGGTGCCGGACACCGAGAAGCTCGCCCTCAAATCCCCCGACCGCTTCAAGGAAAAGCTAGCCAAGATGATTTCCCTTGAGCCAGATGTCACGTCTGGTGATCATGTCGCGAGGATCCACGACGGAATTCGCTATACTTTCATATTCGAGGACCAGTTTTACTCGGCAGGTGTCCGCGCAGCCGAAAACTGCCTGACCGGGCACGGATATAAACTCGTCGGACGCAAGCCGAGCTGGTTGGGTAAAGAATACAGAGGAATAAATACTCAATGGCGTGACCCTGCTAGCGGGCAGCTTTTCGAGGTCCAATTTCATACCCCGGCGAGCTGGGATGCACAGCAACGGACGCACGATTCATATGAGAAAATCCAGAATCCCGCCACCCCGCCCGAAGAGCGCGCCCGACTGCGGGATTATCAACGGGAAATAGCGCCATCCGTAACCATACCTCCTGGCGCGCTGGAATTCGCTCCCTACAAAGAAGAAGGAAGATAAGGTGCCGGAGAAGATTACGTACTACGCGGTTGTGGGCGAGAACCGCACGATCGGCAACCCCTCGGGGCTTGTCCGGCGCCGTCATGCCACTGGTGGCCCGGTCGACGAGTCCCTTGCTGGCGATCTGTCCTGGAGTTTTACTGACGCTATCTACCAACTGGAACGAGGCGAGAACTTTGGCCCTGAGTTGGTAGAGATCAGCGAGGATGAGGCCCACGTGCTGATGGAACGGCTCAGGGGGCGGTGGGAGGGGGCGTCGTGACGTTAGCTTGGAACGCACTGAACGAACTCAACGCGTACCGGATTACCGAAATACCGCGGCGCTCCGACGCCGACGCGACACGGCCTGCGGACCAGCCTTACGACGTC
>JBAUAY010001285.1:0-2085 GCA_049676235.1 Streptosporangiaceae bacterium | reverse complement strand
GGCGGCACCGCTCGATGAGCTGGGGCGGGCGCGTGCGGAGCTGCTGCGCGCCCAGCTGACGGCTGATCCGGGTCGTGGCCGCGACGCGTCGGTCTTGCTGCTCAACGCGGCCAGACGCCTCGAACCGCTGCACCTCGGGCTAGCGCGCGATGCCTACCGCGACGCGTTCTGCGCGGCATTGATCGCCGGCCGTCTGGCGATCCGCGGCGGGATGCTGGAAGTCGCCGCGGCCGCGCGCACGTTGCCGTCGGCACCGCAGCCGCATGCTCCCGACCTGCTGCTGAATGGACTAGCCGTGCTGGCCACCGATGGGTACGCCGCAGGCGCGCCGATCCTGGGCCGGGCGTTGACCGCGTTCCGCGCCGAGGAGGTTCGCACCGAGGAGGGACTCCGCTGGCTGCCGCTCGCGTGCCGCGTGTCCCACGACGTGTGGGACGACGAGAGCTGGTATCTGCTCTCGGCTCGGCTGATGGAGCTAGCCCGCGAAGCCGGGGCGCTGGCCGTGCTCCCGGTCGCGCTGCGCCTGGGCGCGGGGATTCGGCTGCTCGCCGGCGAGTTCGCCGCGGCCGCCTCGATCGCAGCCGAGGCCGAGGCCGTCGCCCGGGCGACCGGGAATCCCGCGGGGCCGTACCATCGTCTGATGCTGGCCGCCTGGAGGGGCCAGGAAACCGAGACCGGCCAGCTGATCGCGGCGACCACGCCACAGATGGTGGCCCGCGGAGAAGGGCAGTGGCTGACCGCCGCTCACTGGGCGACCGCGATACTCAGCAATGGCCTGTGCCGCTACGACGAAGCGCTGGCCGCAGCCGAACAGGGCAGTGAATATCCGGACGAGCTGGGGTTGGCCGTCTGGCCGGTGGTCGAGCTGATCGAAGCGGCCGCCCGGACCGGGCAACCCGAGCGCGGGATCGGCGCCCTGAGTCGTCTCGCGGAGGCGGCCCGGGCCGCGGGCACCGACTGGGCGCTCGGCATCGAGGCGCGCTCGCGGGCGCTGCTGAGCGACGGTGAGTCCGCTGACCGGCTGTACCGCGAGGCGATCGAGCGGCTCGGCCGTACCCGGGTCCGCGTGGAACTGGCCCGCGCGCATCTGCTCTACGGTGAGTGGCTGCGGCGCGAGAGCCGCCGTGTGGACGCACGCGAGCAGCTGCGGACCGCCCACCAGATGCTGACCGCGATGGGTATCGAGGGGTTCGCTGAGCGCGCCCGGCGTGAGCTGCTGTCCACCGGCGAAACCGTACGCAAGTACACCGCCGAGACGGCCAGCGAGCTCACTGCCCAAGAGGCCCAGATCGCCCGGCTCGCTGGTGACGGGCATACCAACCCCGAGATCGGTGTCCAGCTGTTCATCAGCGCACGCACGGTCGAGTGGCATATGCGCAAGGTGTTCACCAAGCTCGGCGTCAGCTCCAGGAAAGAGCTCCGCCGGATGCTGCCCGACCTCGAGCGGGCCGGTGCACTGGCCTAGAACACCACGGCTTCACCCGCCATGGGTGGTCCGGGTTAAGGCATCTGAGCCGTATCGTCCTTGTTACCGGCGGCCGTAAACGGGAATCCAGGAAATGCTGTTCCGCGGAGCGCCGTATCGGACTGAATCGCCCGATGGTCTGGCCCGTATCGCGCTTTTGCGGTCGGCCGGTTCGATGAAATGAGGCCATGGCATGCCCCCCGACACCATGATTCCGGCCACGGCGGTCACCTGGGGACCCTTCATCCAGGCCGCCTACGATCAGTACGCCAGCGATCCCGGTCAGGTCAATCCGGCCGCGATCACGAATATGCCCGCCGGCTACACGCTGGTGCGCACGATTCAGATGACCGATTTCTTCGGTCCCGTGCAGTCGCGTGTCTTTTACGGATTCGTCGCCGTGGGCGGTGACCCCAAGACCGCGGTGGTCGCGTTGCGCGGCACCGCCACGAACACCGAATGGTGGGATGACTTGCATTGGGACCTGGTGCCGTTCACCCAGGTGTCCAACGGCGGAAAGGTCGCCCAGGGCTTCTTCGATATCTACAACACCTATGGCACCATGACCCCGGGCCAGCAGCAGAGCACGCGGGCATCGGCCACCTTCGCCGCCGACGTCG
>JBAUAY010001284.1:0-1611 GCA_049676235.1 Streptosporangiaceae bacterium | reverse complement strand
AGGGGGAGCCGGGCGCGGCCCAGTAGTACATCAGCGTGCCGCCGGGGCCCCGCGCGACGACGTCGGCCTCGCCATCGGGGCGGACGAAAATCGACGATCCCACGTTCGCCCCTCCTCGCCTCCGGTGGGTCAACCATACCCAGCTCCCCGGCGAGGACCGGCTAGCCGCAGGACCGGCCATCGAGTACCGCGTGTATCGCGGCGAGAACGTTTGACGTAGTCCTCGAGAGCCCCTCCGCCTCGGTACCCTACCGGCCGGGGCACGGACCACCAAGCGGTGCGGAGCACCGGCGGCTTCCGTTAAGGATCAAGCTTGTTAACTGCGGCTGGACGAGAAAGCCTTAACGTTTCCCGCCCGCTCGCTGCGCCGGCCTGACGCCGGATCCTCTCACGCCCTTGACATCAGACGGCATCCTGGCGTGAGGATGTAAGCAAGTGCTTAGCGAGCAACCAGGAGAGCCCTTCAGGGCCCCAGGAGGCTGACATGTCTGTGACCGCACCCTTCCCGAAGTCAGCGCCCGTCAGCGAGGAGGACAAGCGCCGGCTCCGGCGGTACTTCGAACAGACACGGCCGCTGCCACAGCTGCTCGCGACGCTTCGCAGCCGCCGGGTCGGACAAGGGTATTCGATAGAAAACGGGCAGGAGGAGCACCGCAGCGCGACCGGCCGCAGCATCCGCCAGGAACCGGGACCGCTGGCGTTCACCTCGAGCGGGCCAGTGGTGCCGCTCACCGAGGTGGAGGAAGCGATCATCACCTGGTCGGCATGCGGACCGAACGGCATGGCGCACTGGGATATCGCCGTGCACGGCGGATTCCACGAGCTGGTCACGATCGCCGGGCGGACAGCCGCTGGGCCTGGTAACTCGTTCGCGCACGACCTGCTCGTCATCAAGGACGAGGGCGCGTTCATCTACAACCCGGGCGACGAGCGGGAGCGTGCAGTAGAGATCCAGGGCGAAGACGATTACGGGAAGGTGCTGTCGTGGTACCGCAGCGGAATGCACCAGGTTCTCGATCACAGGCCCGATATCGACTGGGCGCTGCGTGCGCCCGGGGCCCCGAACGCCTCGCTGTTCGGCCCCTACCAGTACAACCTCAACCGGGACGGGCAGACCTGGTTCATCCCGATCACCGACATCGGCTGGCTGTACTTCAGCGTCATGCTGAACCTCTTCGACGCCTGGCACCTTTACTGGACTGACGACCGGACCGGCGAGCCCGCTGGCGTCGCTCCCTGGGTGAAGGAGGGGCAGCTGGAGTTCCCGGTGACGATCAGCCAGATCGAGCAGTTCATCTTCCAGGTCGAGACCTACCCTCCGGGCTCGATGGTGCAGAACATGCGTTTGGCCGCGGAGGCGATGGGGCTCGGAAACTGGATCTTCTGCGGGTACTTCGACGACATTCTCATGGGCGCATTCCCTGCTCTCGCGCAAGGGCTGGGGTTCCGGGCCGAGCCGCTGAACGAGCGTGCCCCTGCGGCATCCGGCGCGCTGAAGATCTTCGGCGTGGAGGGGATCAAGGAGGCGACCTACGTGCCGTCGCCCCGGTACCCGGACGGCCGGGCGGTGATGACGGCGATGATGGAGGAGAAGTACGGCGAGGGCCGTAC
>JBAUAY010001283.1:0-5740 GCA_049676235.1 Streptosporangiaceae bacterium | reverse complement strand
GGCCAGGCCTTTCGGCCGCCGAGGAGCCTGAGCACCACCAGGTCGGCGCGCGCGGCCAGTCCGGTCACGTCATCGGCCGCGGTCCTGGCTGGGTTGGCGGTCAGGTAACCGGCGCCGGACGCGGCCGCCGCGAGCAGTTCGGTGTCGGCGGTGGAAATCAAGAGAATGGTGAGCACTCACCGATACTGCCATGCCAGGCGACAGCCAACTCGCGGAGCACTCACAGGTGGCGTACAGGTTGAGCGTGGTGATGTCCAAGAACCCGGACGCACTCTTATCGCTATGAACACCACGTATGGCACGCCGGCCGGGGGTTACGGCAGCCCCCCGGCCGATCCTTCTTCGAGACGATCCCGCAAGAAGCGGTTGTTCCGCTGGGGCGCTGGCATCACCCTGGCCGGCTTCCTCGCAGGCGGCGGGATCGCCCTGGCGGCGGTGTCCGGCGGCGGGACAGCGACGGCCAGCCCGGCCCTTTCCAATTCCGGCAGCACTTCCGACTTGCAGGCGGCCGAGCTGAACTCCGCGCTCAGCACCGCGGCCGGAAATGCGTCTACTCCCCCGGCCCGCGTCCGGTGGGCGCTGGGCCGGCTGCGCCGTCTCGGCGGCGTAGACGGCGAATTTACCTTCCACAACAAGACCGGTTTCCACACGCTCGCGTTCGAGCGGGGCATCGTCCAGTCGGTGAGCGGCAGCGACGTCGTGATCAAGGCGGCGGACGGCACCACCTGGACCTGGCAGATCGTGAGCGACACCGTGGTCAGGAAGAATGGCGCCAAGACCACGACGAGCGCGCTGTCAGCTGGCGAAACGGTGTTCGCCGGGGGCCCGGTCGTGAGCGGGGCGAAAGACGCCCGCCTGATCGTTATCCGGGCGGCGGGCTCTTCGGGGTCTTCGGGCTCTTCGGGGCCTTCTGGATCTGAATCGGCTCAGACATCGTTGAGCTAACTAGCGACGCATGCTGCGGCGCGCCCGGACCGGGCGCGCCGCGTCATGCTGTGAACTTCCATGCGGCACAATGCGGCACAATGAAACGTGAGAGGCCATGGCAGACGGAGACCGAATCCCCAAGGTGCTCGTCGTCGACGACGAGCCGAACATCCGTGAGCTCGTCGAGGTCGCGCTTAAGTTCCACGGCTGCGCGGTCGCGGTCAGCGCGAGCGGCAAGGACGCGCTGCACCAGGCGGAAACCTACGAGCCGGACCTGATGATCCTCGACGTCATGCTGCCCGACATGGATGGTTTCGAGGTCTGCCGCACGCTGCGATCCGAGGGCAACGACGTCCCGGTCATCTTCCTGACCGCGCGGGACACCACCTCGGACACGATCCGCGGGCTCACGCTGGGCGGCGACGACTACGTGACCAAGCCGTTCTCGGTCGAGGCGCTGGTGGCCAGGGTCCGGGCGGTGCTGCGGCGCACCACGCGCACGGCCGGCGGCGACGGCCAGCTGGAAGACGCCGCCATGCTGGCGGTCGGCGACCTGGAACTGGACGAGGAGCACTGGGAGGTGCGGCGCGGCGGAACCCAGGTGGAGCTCTCGCCGACGGAGTTCCGGCTGCTCGCGTACCTGATGCGTAACCACGGGCGGATGCTGACCAGGCAGCAGCTGCTGGAGAACGTGTGGGGCTGGGAGTTCGCCGGCCAGTCCCAGGTCGTGAAGACCTACGTCAGCTACCTGCGCCGCAAGCTCGACCCGCTCGGCCCGCCGCTGATCCACACCCAGCGTGGCGTCGGCTACAGCCTGCGCCCGCCACCGGAAACCGAACGCGCGAGCCGATGAGCTTCACGCGGCGGATCGCGCGCCCGGGTTCTGGCCGCGGCAGGTTCTCGCTGCGGTCCCGGCTGCTGGCCGGGCTCCTCACCGTCACCGCCCTGTTCCTCATCGTCATGGGCGTCGTCACCACGGTCGTGCTAGGCAACACGGAGCAGAACCAGTTCGACACCGACCTGTCGCTGACCGCCCGGATCAAGCTAAGCGAGGTCGCGGGGTTGCAAGGCGACTACGCGATCGCCTACTACAACATGAGATCCCGGTCGGTGGGCACGCTGTCCTCGCCGTCAGCCGCCACGACCGAGCTGCAGGACATGCTCGACAACCTGGCCGCCACCGGGGGGTGGCAGGACTTCCGGGCGGACACTCCCGCGGGCCAGCTATTCAGCATCGCGCAGGCAAGCGGGCCGGCCATGACCGCGATCTGGCGGCCGGTCACCGCCGGAGAGGCGACGCGCAGCAACGGGACCCTGCCCCCGGGCACGAGCATCCTGGCCATCGCGCGGCCGAACAGCGCTGTGGGCAGCGAGGTCCGCGGGCTGGAACTAGTCGAGCTGATTACCGGCGCGATCCTGCTCGCGCTGCTCGCCGTGGGCGGCCGCTGGCTGATCAGCCGCGGCCTGGCCCCGCTGGACCGGATGGCGAGCACCGCCGACATGATCACCAGCCGGGGCGACCTGACCGCACGGATGCCCGACCCGGGCGACCACGCCGAGGCGGGGCGGCTGGCCGGCGCGATCAACACGATGCTGGACCGGATCCAGCAGGCATTCAGGGCCCGCTGGGACTCCGAACAGAAGGTGCGCCAGTTCGCCGCGGACGCCTCGCACGAGCTGCGCACGCCGCTCACCACCATCCGCGGATACGCGGAGCTCTACCGGCAGGGCGCGCTCGGCCCGGACCGGCTGCCGAACGCCATGCGCCGCATCGAGCAGGAGGCGGACCGGATGTCCAGCCTGGTCGCCGAGCTGCTCGAACTGGCCCGGCTGGACCGCGATTCCTCCCTCGACCTGACCGAGACCGACCTGTCGGCGCTGGTCGCGGACGCGGTCGCCGACGCCCAGGCGGTGGAGCCCAGCCGGCCGGTCAACGCGAGGACGCCGTCCAGCCTGGTGGTGGTGGCCGACGAGCCGCGGATCAGGCAGGTACTCGCCAACCTGCTAGGCAACGTCCGTGAGCACACCACCCCGGACACCGCGGTCGCGGTGCGGCTTTCTGCGGCCGGCCAGGGCGCGCTGCTCGAGGTGACCGACGCGGGCCAGGGCATGGACGGCGAGGCGGCGGCCCGCGCGTTCGACCGCTTCTACCGCGGCGGGCACAACGGCAAGGACGCCCACGGCAGCGGCCTCGGGCTGTCCATCGTGCAGGCGATCGCCGGCGCGCACGGCGGTCACGCCATGCTCAAGTCGGCACCCGGGATCGGCACCAGCGTGCAGGTCTGGATCCCGTTCCACCCTCCCGCCCAGGATCCCGAACGATTCCAGGCCCCGGGGACGACGTCCGCCCCGTTATCCGGTTATTTCGTTCTGGTATCTGGTTATGTCGTTTGGCCTGAGCTTCATGCCGGACCGAACTACGGTTAGCGACATGCAGGACCGTGACGTGGTTGCGGCTGTCGTCGCAGGTGAGCGGGATGGGATCGCCGAGGTGTACGACCGGTACGCCGCGTCCCTGTACGCCTACTGCCACTCGATGCTGCCAAAGCCCGAAGCCGCCGAGGTGGTGCAGGACACCTTTCTCATCGCGGTCTCGCGGCTGGACGGGCTCCGTGATCCCGACCGCCTCGATGCCTGGCTGCATGCCATCGCACGGAACGAGTGCCTGCGCCGCCTCGGGCCCGCGAGCGTCGCGACGGCCGCGGCGCTGGCTTCCCGCTCAGCGGATCCGGGCGAACTGCCGGCGGTCACGCTTCCGACCGAACTCCGCGGGCAGGTACTGACGGCCTGCACCGACAACTCGCCGACCGGGCGCGCGCACCGGGTCAGCGTGACGCATCGCGCGGGCGCGTTCGGCCCGTCGGGATTCCCCAAGGCGATCGGCCCGGCCTGGCCCCGGTGGTGGCGGCGGGTCCAGCGGCGTCCTGGCCTGATCGCGGCCGTGGCCGTGATGGCGGCGGTGGCGGCGGCGGCTGGGATCACGGTGATCATGACGTCCGGCGGATCGCAGCGCACGCAGGCCTCCACCCTCGGGCTGGGCGGAGGAGTATCCGGCGCGCCGTCTAGCGCGACCCCGGGCCGCGTGAGCGCGACACCTTCGCCGACACATAAGGCCACGCCCACGGCTAGCCCGGCGACGCCATCGGTGACGATGCGCGCGGACGTGCCCAGCCGGGTTACTCCGTCGGTGACGATGACGAAGGAGCCTACGGCTTCACCGTCACAGTCGTCCGCCGCACCGTCGCCGTCGCCGTCGCCCTCGCCCTCCACCTCGCCAGCCCAGGGCCACCTGCTGGCCGCGCCAGCCAGGCTAGTACTGACATCGACTAAGGGGAAGGCGGCAAGTAAGCCCTTCGTGGTCACCGCCGTGGGCGGCCGGGTCGGCCACTACACCATCAAGGTCCCGGTCGCCATGGCCGGGAAGGTCGCGGTCTCGCCGTCGCGCGGGTCCCTGCCGGCCAACGGAAACGTGGCCGTGACCGTGACCGTGACCAGCACGGTGGCGTTGAACACTCATGTCACCGTGGATCCGGGCAACCTCACGATCAAGGTGGTGCTCAAGATCAAGGCCTAGAACCCGCCGAACTGATCCAGTTCGGCCCGGGTCGGCGACACTGCCGCTCCGGACCGGGTGACGGTCAGGGCGGCGGCCGCGTTGGCCCGGCGGGCGGCGTCGCTCACGGTCAGCCCGGCGGCCAGGCCAGCCAGGAACACCCCGGAGTGGGCGTCGCCCGCGCCCGTGGTGTCGACTGCTGTCACCGCAGGCGCCGGGATGTGGCTCAAGGACAGGCCAGGGGCCATCGCCGGGCCTGGCACCCGGTTGGCCAGCACGCAGCCGTCCGGGCCGGCCCGGACGATGACGTCGGCCTGGCCGGTCCGGCGCACCAGGCGACGGGCCGCCTCCGCCGGGTCGCTGCTGCCGGTGAGCAGGGCGGCCTCGCGCTGGTTGCAGCTCCACCAGTCGCAGCGGGCCAGCACCGGGTCGAGGACCGCCGCCGGGATGTCCGCGACCAGCGGCCCGGGATCGACGAACAGCAGGACCTCGGACGGCAGGCGAGCCGCCCAGGCGCCGAGGACGTGCCCCGACTCGGGCGGGACCAAGCCGTAGCCGGACACGTAGACCGCGTCGCCGGCCCGGACCCGGACCAGGTCCCACGCGCCTGGCTCGCGCAGCGACTCGGCGCCCAGGGTGGTGACGAACGTCCGCTCGCCGCCGGCCTCGACCAGGGCCACGTCGAAACCCGTGTCTGCGTCCGGGTCCTGCGTGCGGAGCAGGCGGATGCCTTCGGCGGCCAGGGCGGCGCGGACCTTGTCGCCCCACGGCCCGGTGCCGTGGCCGCCGGCGTAGACGACGGACAGCCCCTGCCTGACGGCGGCGGCCATGATGTTGAACCCGCCGCCGACCTCGATGGCGGCGGATTCCGCGAGCATGTCGCCACCGCGTTCGGGCAGCGCGGGCACCCACATCAGCAGGTCGACGATGGCCTCGCCGGCGAAGACGAGGCGCCTCAGCGGCGGCCGGCTCATCTGTGCTGGCTCATCTGGGCTGGCTCGTCCGCAATGCGTAGAGATCATCGGCCAGCGCGGCCAGGCCCAGGCCCTGGGTGTCGATCACGGCGACCGCGTCGGCCGGGAAGGCGCCGACGCCGTGGCAGGCTCCGGCGACCGCCCCGGCCATGGCCGCGATCGTGTCGCAGTCGCCGCCGAGCGAGGCCGCCAGCAGGCAGGCCTGCCACGGGTCATCAGGCACCGCGGCCAGCACCGCGAACACGGCAGGCACCGACTCCTGGGTGGCCAGGCTGGTGCCGACCAG
>JBAUAY010001282.1:0-2055 GCA_049676235.1 Streptosporangiaceae bacterium | reverse complement strand
CCGCGGCCTTCCTGCCCGACGACGACCCGGCCGCGCTGACCGCCCGCGGCTACCTGGCGCGGACCCTGGTCCGCCGGGGCCGCAGCGGCGACGCCGAGACGATCTACCGCGAGCTGCTCGCCGACCGCCTCCGCGTCCAGGGTGAGGGTCACATCGACACCCTGACCACCCGGCACGACCTGGCCGCCGCGCTGGGCGTGCAGGGTCGCTACGGCGAAGCCGAGCAGCTATACCGCGAGCTGCTCCCCGATGATGACCGGCTGCGCGGACCCGATCACCGGGAAACCCTGGCCGCCCGGTCCAGCCTGGCCCGGATGATCGGCCTGCAGGGTCGCTACGCCGAAGCGGAGGAGCTGAGCCGCCAGGTCCTCGACGTGCAGCGCCGGGTGCTCGGCCCGGATCATCCCGACTGCCTGGCCAGCCGCCAGAATCTGGCCCGGCTCGCCGGGAAGGCCGGCCGTTACGCCGAGGCGGAGCAGATGTACCGCCGGGTCCTGGCCGACCGGCGGCGGATCCTGGGTGACGATCACCCAGACACCCTGGCCACCCGGCACCGGCTGGCCCGGATCATCGGCCAGCGGGGCCGCTACGGCGAGGCCGAGGAACTGTGCCATGAGGTCCTGGCGGACCGGCGCCGGCTGCTCGGCGAGGATCACCCCGACAACCTGCCCACCCGGCACCGGCTGGCCCGGATGCTCGGGCTGCAAGGCCGCTACGCCGACGCCGAGCCGATGTTCCGGCAGGTACTCGCGGCCCGGCGCCGGACCCTAGGCGCCGAGCACCCCGACACCCTGACCACCGAGCACCGGCTCGGCTGGCTGATCGGCCGCCAGGGCCGGTACACCGAGGCCATCGACATCGTCAACGAAGTCCTCGGCGGCCGCCGGAGCGTCCTCGGCGATGACCATCCCGACACCCTGGCCGCCCGCGAGACCCTGGCCTGGCTGACCGGCCTGCGCGGCAAGCCGGCCGAAGCCGAGGATCTGTGCCGCGAGGTGCTGGCTGACCGCCGGAGCGTCCTCGGCGATGACCATCCCGACACGCTCACTACCCGCGGCACCCTGGCCTGGCTGACCGAACTGCGGGGCCGTTACGCCGACGCCGAACAGCAGTACCGCGACATCCTCGCCGACCGGCAGCGCATCCTGGGCCCCAGCCACCCCGACACCCTCACCGCCCGCCAGGACGTCGCCCGGATGCTGGGCCTGCAGCGCCGTTACGCCGAAGCCGAGGAGCTGTGCCGCGAGGTGCTGGCTGACCGCCGCAGGCTCCTCGGCGACGACCATCCCGACACGCTCACCTCGCGCGCCACCCTGGCCCGCCTGGTCGGCGGCCAGGGCCGCCGCGCCGAAGCCGAGGAACTCTACCGCCAGGTGATCGCCGACCGCACCCGTGTCCTGGGCGCTCACCACCCCGACACCGTCGCCGTCCGCAACGAGCTTGCTCAGGCAGGTACTGCCGTGATGGGCGCCGACCGCGGCGCCGCGTGCTGATCCGCCGCGCCCGCCTGCAGCGGCGTCAGCTAGCCCGCCGGTAGGCCCGCACCGCGAGCGGCAAGAACACCACGAAGATGGCGACCAGCCAGATCAGGCTCTTCCACAGGCTCGCCCAGACCGGGCCGCCCAGCGCCAGCGCGCGCATGGTGTCGACGACGTAGGTGACCGGCTGGTTGTTGGCGAAGGCCTGCAGCCAGCCTGGCATGGTCGAAATCGGCACGAACGCCGAGGACAGGAACGTGAGCGGGAACAGCCAGATCAGCCCGAACGCCTGCACCGATTCCTCATCGCCGATGGCCAGGCCCGTGTAGGCCGAGATGCAGCAGATCGCTACGCCGAACACGGTGGCGAGCACGATCATGGCTACGGCGGGGACGAAGCCTTGCTCGAACCGGAAACCGACCGCGTATCCCACCCCGACAATGATCAGGATCGTGACGAGCATCCGCCCGGTGTCGGCGACCAGCCGCCCGGCCAGCACCGCCGAACGCGCCATCGGCATCGACCGCAGCCGGTCGATCACGCCCTTCTTCAGCTCCTGCGCCAGGGCTATGGCCGT
>JBAUAY010001281.1:0-3440 GCA_049676235.1 Streptosporangiaceae bacterium | reverse complement strand
GAGCTGGTGCACGACGCGGACTACATCGACGCAGTACGCCAGGCCGGCCTCGACGGCCGGGGCAACGGCAGGTACGGGCTCGGCACCCCCGACAACCCGGTTTTCGCAGGTATGCACGAGGCGTCCGCGCTGGTGGCCGGCGCCACGCTCGTCGCGGCCCGCGCGATCTGGCGCGGCGAGTCCGGGCACGCGGTGAACATCGCGGGCGGTCTGCACCACGCGATGCGCCGGTCGGCCAGCGGCTTCTGCGTCTACAACGACCCGGCCATCGCGATCAGGTGGATGCTGGCGGAGGGCGCCGAGCGGATCGCCTACGTGGACCTCGACGTACACCACGGGGACGGGGTGCAGGCGGCTTTCTACGACGATCCCCGGGTCCTGACCATCAGCCTGCACGAGCACCCGGCCACCCTGTTTCCCGGTACCGGGCTGGCGTCGGAGATCGGATCGGGCGACGGCCGGGGCTACGCGGTCAACGTGGCGCTGCCCGCGGGCACCGGCGACGCGGGCTGGCTGCGGGCGTTCGACGCGGTGGTCCCGCCGCTGCTGCGCGCGTTCGCGCCCGAGGTGCTGGTCAGCCAGCATGGCTGCGACAGCCACCGGCTCGACCCGCTGGCCAACCTCGAGCTCAGCATCGACGCACAACGGCGCGCCCAGCTCATGGTGCACGACCTGGCGCACGAGATTACGGACGGCAAGTGGCTGCTCACCGGGGGCGGCGGATACGAGCTGGTGCAAGTTGTGCCGCGATCGTGGACTCACCTGCTCGCCGTGGCCGCGGGCGAGCCGATCGATCCGCACCTGCCGGTGCCGGACGCCTGGCGAGCGCTGGCTGCCGAGCGGACCGGTGAGAACGCGCCCACGCGGATGACCGACGGGGAGCCCGCCACCTACATTCCGGTCTCCGCCGGGATCGATCCCGGTGATCGCGTGGACGCCGCGATCGTGAACACATGCCGGGCCGTATTCGCCTGGCACGGGCTGGCCGCGCCGATGTGACCGTGATCCAAATGGCCAGACGGGTGAGTCGGCGGGTGATTTTTCACCCAACACTGTTCTCCTGTGACAGATGTCAACTGATAGCACGTGAAAGACGCACTCCCGAAAGACGCAGCTCAGCGAGGGGGAACGAAGATTTCGCCGACCGCCGGAGCGACGTATGCGGCCAAACAGCAACAACAATGAGGCTATGGACGGGGTTGCTCTTTTCTGTGCGGGACTTACTCTGGAGACGTACGTGACTGGTGCGCCGAATCCCGTCAAGTGCTCGGCTTCGTACGGAAGAGGCAACTCGATGGCAAGCGAAACCCCCCTAAGCGACGTCAGATTCCTCACTGTTGCTGAAGTGGCCCTGATCATGCGCGTGTCGAAGATGACCGTGTATCGCCTGGTGCACTCCGGCGAACTGGAGGCGATCCGCGTCGGACGATCCTTCCGAGTACCGGAGGCGGCGGTCAACCAGTATCTGAGAGCCGCCTTCGTCGGTACTGGTTGAGCCGGCCCGAGTTCGGGCTGCTCTGGCTAAAGCCGGATCCCTCTCGCGCAGGGTCCAGCTGGCTTGCGGATGCGTGGCGGAACTGATCGCTGGGCGGCTCGCCCGCCCGCGGGGCGTCCCCTGCCGCGGTCCCCGGTTCCCCGGGTCGGGGTATAGCCGGGGGTTGGCCGCCCCAGCACGCCGCTTCGGGGGTAACCTCTACCGTTGGGTGTGTGTCCAGCCGCCCTTACCGGGCGTGCGCGTTGGCGTGCCCGTCATCCGCAGTGCCTAGGAAGGGTGGTCCCGTGGGGTCTGTCATCAAGAAGCGCCGCAAGCGCATGGCCAAGAAGAAGCACCGCAAGCTGCTCAAGAAGACCCGCATCCAGCGCAGGAACAAGAAGTAACGACTCCCTGGTCCGGGTCCCGGCGGAGCCAGGCATCGGGCACGATAGGGGTTAATGTCTCTTCCCGTCCTGATCGGCTTCGCGGGCGTGCTGGTCGCGGCCGCGGCGACCGGTCTGCTCGCGGGACGGTGCGTCCGCCAGCCGCGGATCGATTTGATCGTGTGGACGGCCGCGACCCTGGGGCTGACCGTCGCGCTCGTGGCGCAGAGCATGGGCTTCGCCAGCGGGTTCGGCCCGGTCACGTTCCGGGTCGTCCAGCTGTCCGCGCTCGTGTTGGCTCCGCTGTGGCTCGCCTGGGGCCTGGTCGAGCTGGTCATAGCGAACGAAGCCGCCAGGTTCGGCATGCGGCTGGTTTCCGGCGCGCTGACCGTGGTGGCTTCGGTCATCCTGGCCACCGACCCGCTCACCGCGCAGCCGTTCGGCAAGTCCTGGCCGCTCACCGGCTCGCACTTCCAGCCGATCTCGCATTACACGCTGGACGTGGTGCAGGTGGTCGCGGTCGTGGCCGTGCTGGTGAGCACGGGCACGGCCGCGGTGCGGGCATCGCGGGTCAGGAGCGATCCGCGCTGGCGGTCGGCGATGACGGCGGTCGTCCCGATCGGTCTGGCCGCGCTCATGACCGTGGCGCTGCCCCTCTCGCTCCCGGCCAGGACTGTCTACCCGCTGCTCAACCTGCTGGCGGCGGCGCTCGTGTGGTTCGGGGTCAGCAGGGTCTCAACGCCGCCCTGGCGGGCGGCCGGGGGCGACGACGTACGAGATGGGAGGCGAGACGGCGTGCGGGATGGCAGCGGCCGGTACCGTTCCGGTGACGGGCACGATGACGACTACTGGCCTGATGAGACCTACGGGCCCGCGGACGATTACGTGCCCGATAGCCAGGATCACGTCCCCGATGGCCAGTACGCGACCTACGGCCCGCGCGGCGGCCTGCCCGGGCCCGCACGCCCGCGCGGAACTGGCGACGTTCCGGGCGCTGGTCCCGCTGCCCACTCCGTTAATGGCCGTGACCAGGGCAGGCGGGTGAACTCGGGACCGCAGCCACCGATGCCTGAGTGGCAGGACCGGTATCGCGGAACCGGGCCTGGTGGGCCTGGAGCGGACGAGCGGCTGCCCGGCCCGCAGGCCGACCTGGGTGGGTCGCCCGCGGCCCCGCCCGCCCGGCCGTACGGCCGGATCCTGATTTTCACGCTGCTGGATGACCAGGTGGCCGACTTCGACCGACTCGCCGAGCAAGCGGCGGAGGAGGTCAGGATCGGCGAGCCGGACACCCTGGTGTACGTCATTCACTTGGTGCCGAACGCTCCGATGCAGCGGATCTTCTACGAGATCTACCGGGACCGGGCGGCGTTCGACAGCCACGAAGCGCAGCCGTACATGCAGCGCTTCGTGGCCGAGCGCCTATCGTGCGTGCTCGCGACCAATGTCATCGAGTTGCGGCTCAAATACGCTAAGGTCGCGCCGCTGCCCAACCCCCAGGCGTCCGCTCCGGCCTTGTCTCCGGTGTCGGCCGCGCGGGGGCAGTTGCCGGCCGGCCCGCCGCCACGGCCGCAGCCGTCGCCGGC
>JBAUAY010001280.1:0-2579 GCA_049676235.1 Streptosporangiaceae bacterium | reverse complement strand
CTTCCCCAGTCTTCGGCGGCCCAGTCTTCGGCGGCCCGGTCTTCGGCGGCCCGGTCTCCGGCGGCCTCGTCTTCGGCGGCGCGCCCATCGGCGGCCTTTACACGCCGGTCACCGACAAGATGGCCGCCGAGACGCTGGCCGCGGCCTGGGCCGCGGGGTTCCGGGCCTTCGATACCGCGCCGCACTACGGGGCCGGGCTCTCCGAGCGGCGGATCGGCGAGTTCCTGGCCGGCCGGCCGCGGGACGAGTTCGCGGTCAGCACGAAGGTCGGCCGGCTGCTGGTGCCCGCCGCCGCCGACACCGAAGGCGCCGAGGGGTTCTACGGCACGCCGCCGCTGACCCGGATCCGCGACTACAGCCGGGACGGGGTGCTGCGCAGCCTGGAGGAGAGCCTGCGGCGGCTCGGGCTGGACCGGGTGGACATCGCGCTCATCCACGATCCTGACGACTTCCTGCCCCAGGCGGCCGACGGCGCGTACCCGGCCCTGGCCGAACTCCGCCGCCAGGGCGTCGTCGGGGCCATCGGCGCGGGCATGAACTTCACGGCGCCGCTAACCTGGCTCGTCGAGCGCTGCGATCTCGATTGCGTGCTGGTGGCCGGCCGGTACACGCTGCTTGACGACTCGGCGGCGGAGACCCTGTTCCCGCTGTGCCTGCGGCGGGGCGTGGCGGTGCTGGCCGGCGGCGTGTTCAACAGCGGCATCCTGGCCGGCGCCGATGACGGCGCGACCTACGACTACGCGCCGGCTCCGGCTGCGCTGCTGGCCCGCGCCCGCCAGATGCAGGACGCCTGCGCGAGGTACGGCGTCCCGCTGGCCGCGGCGGCCCTACGCTTCGCCCTGAGCCACCCCGCGGTCACGGCCGCCGTGGTCGGCGCCCGCACCCCAGAGGAAGTAACAAGCGACGTGTCCTACCTCTCCACTCACATACCGGACACGCTGTGGGCTGAGCTGGAAGCACTTTCATGATCATGGCCAGAAATGGGCACTATTTGCCCCGAACTGGCCACGATCATGAATTGGCGGGCACGGTTTGGGAACGAGTTGGGCCCTTGGGCGGGCGGGAAGGGCATCCGGCAAGCGGACGCCGTGCTGGCCGGCGCTACCTATTAGGCCCGGCTGCGTTCGATGGTGATCGCAGCGGTGTAGGCGCCGTTGGCGATGGGCTTGCGTAGCTCGAGGCGGAGCCAAGTCACTGGAAAATCTGCCAGCAGGCGCTCCGCCACGCGCTCGGCCGCGGTTTCGATGAGGCGGAACCTGCCGTCACGCACCACCGCCGCGATGGTGCTCGCCACCGCCGAGTAGTCCAGGGCATCCGCAAGGTCGTCGGTCGCGGCGGCCCGCCGGACGTCGGCGACCATGTCTACGTTAAAGAGCAGGGTCTGCTCGACCTCGCGCTCCCAGCCGTGCACGCCGATGACCGCGGCGACGCTGAGGTCCCTGATGGATACGTAATCCGTCACGGCACCGACGCCAGCCACTGCTCGACGCCGGCGATGTGCACCGTCGCCCAGGATCTGGCCACCTCCGGCTCGTGGGCGGCGAGCGCGTCGAGGATGGCGCGGTGCTCGGCCAGCGTCCGCGCCCGGGCGCCGGTCTGGGTCAGTCCACGCCAGACCCGGGCGCGGGTCGTCGGCCCGGACATCGACTCCAGCAGCAAGGAGAGCACGGAGTTCCCCGAACAGGCCACGATCCGCCGGTGGAACTCCAGGTCGTTGGCCACCAGGTCCTCGGCCGCCGGATCGGGCCCGATGCTGTCGAGCAGGGCGCGGAGACCGTCGCATTCCTCGGCGGTGATCCGCTCCGCCGCCATCGCGGTGGCGGCGGGTTCGAGGATCCGCCGGACCCGGAGGAACTCGAGCAGCGTGTCGTCGCGGTGGAAGTCGACGATGAAGCTCAGCGCTTCGAGCAGCAGGCGCGGCTCCAGGCTGGTCACGTAGGTCCCGTCGCCGCGCCGCACGTCGAGGATGTTGACCAGGGACAGCGCGCGGACCGCCTCGCGCAGCGAGCTGCGCGACAACCCGAGGTCGGCGGCCAGGTCCGCCTCGCGCGGCAGCCGGTCGCCCGCGCGCAGCGCGCCGGACATGATCATGGCCTTGATCTTCTCGATCGCCTCGTCGGTTACCGCCAAGGCACGTCTCCGCCGCCACCCATCAGCCCGCCAAGTTCCGCCCCGGTATAGATCCGATGTTTGCCCCTGAGTATGACATACCGCCGATCTGGGCTGATTGACGGCGGCGCCTGATACCAATAGGGCATGGCCGATGAAAAGGCGGCGCCGGGGGACGGAGCGGGGCTGCGGGACGAGGCGGAGAAATACCTGCGGGCGCTGGCCGGCGATCACGCGCGGCTGCGCGATGATCAGTGGACCGCGATCAGCGCCCTGGTCGCGGACGGGCGCCGGGCGCTGGTGGTGCAGCGGACCGGCTGGGGCAAGTCCGCGGTCTACTTCATCGCCACCGCGCTGCTGCGCGCCCGCGGCGCCGGGCCGACCGTGATCGTGTCCCCGCTGCTCGCGCTGATGCGCAACCAGGTCGAGGCGGCCGAGCGGGCCGGCATCCGCGCGCGCACCATCAACTC
>JBAUAY010001279.1:0-7808 GCA_049676235.1 Streptosporangiaceae bacterium | reverse complement strand
CCGGTCGACCCCGGCACGCTGGAGGGCAGACTGCGCGCGGCGGGGTTCGGCCGCGCCCAGGTCGACGTGGCCGGTGACCGGCTCAGGTTCGCGGCGACGCGTTGACGTCGGCCGGCCCTTAGTCGGTGCCGGACTCCATCGCGGCGCGGTCGAGGAGCTCATCGTCGCCGGGAACCCGGCCGCGGGAGGCGATCGCCTCGGCCCCGCCCTTAGGCAGCGCGCCGACTAGCCCGGCCGGGCCGGTGCCGGCCAGCGCCGGGGGGGCGCTGCCGATCATGCCGATGCCCACGTAATGCTCCAGCTTGGCGCGGGAGTCGGCGATGTCGAGGTTGCGCATGGTCAGCTGGCCGATCCGGTCGGTCGGGCCGAACGCGGAGTCCTCGGTCCGCTCCATGGAGAGCTTGTCCGGGTGGTAGCTGAAGGCCAGGCCGGTGGTGTCGAGGACCGAGTAGTCCTCACCGCGCCGCAACCGCAGGGTCACCTCGCCGGTGACCGCCGTCCCGACCCAGCGCTGCAGCGATTCGCGCAGCATCAGCGCCTGTGGGTCAAGCCAGCGGCCCTCGTACAGCAGCCGGCCCAGCCGCCGCCCCTCGTTGTGGTAGCTGGCCAGGGTGTCCTCGTTGTGGATCGCGTTGACCAGCCGCTCGTACGACGCGTGCAGCAGCGCCATGCCCGGCGCCTCGTAGATGCCCCGGCTCTTGGCCTCGATGATCCGGTTCTCGATCTGGTCGGACATGCCCAGGCCGTGCCGACCGCCGATGGCGTTGGCCTCGAGCACCAGGTCGACGGCTGAGGCGAACTCCTTGCCGTTGATGGTCACCGGCCGGCCCTGCTCGAAGCCGACCGTGATGTCTTCCGCGGGAATCTCGACGTTGGGGTCCCAGAACCGCACGCCCATGATCGGGTCGACGATCTCGATGCCGTTATCGAGGTGCTCGAGCGACTTGGCCTCGTGGGTCGCGCCCCAGATGTTCGCGTCGGTGGAGTAGGCCTTCTCCGCGCTGTCCCGGTAGGGCAGGCCGCGGGCGAGCAGCCACTCGGACATCTCCTTGCGCCCGCCGAGCTCGCTAACGAAGTCGGCGTCGAGCCACGGCTTGTAGACCCGAAGTGAGGGGTTGGCGAGCAGACCGTACCGGTAGAATCGCTCGATGTCATTGCCCTTGAAAGTGGAGCCGTCCCCCCAGATCTGCACGTCGTCCTCGAGCATCGCGCGCACCAGCAGCGTGCCCGCGACGGCCCGCCCGAGCGGCGTGGTGTTGAAATAGGCCCTACCACCCGAACGGATGTGGAAGGCCCCGCAAGCCAGCGCGGCGAGCCCCTCCTCCACTAGGGCCGCCCGGCAGTCGACCAGTCGCGCGGTCTCCGCGCCGTACGCCGTGGCGCGGCCGGGCACCGAGGCGATGTCCGGCTCGTCGTACTGGCCGATGTCGGCGGTATAAGTGCACGGCACGGCGCCCTTCTCGCGCATCCACGCGACCGCTACCGAGGTGTCGAGACCGCCGGAGAAGGCGATGCCGACGCGTTCGCCGACGGGCAGGGAACAGAGCACCTTGGACATGCTTGCAAGTATATGCATAGTGATGCATGAAAATGCAACGGAGAGGGGTGCTGGGGTGGGCCGGTGCCTTGGCGCGGGCGGGCGCTAGGGCGCTGGGGTGACCCGGCGGACGCGGCTGGGGGCGCCGGGCTGGCCGGCCGGGACGTTCGGGTACCGGGGTACCCCGACGCAGGTGAATAGCAGACCGCCCAGCGGCTCGCCGAGCAGGGCGGGCACCTCACTGTCGAGGAAGGTCATCCCGGACGCGCTGGCCCCAAGCGCGTAGGCGGCCAGGTGCAGTCGGCCTTCGGCCAGCCCGGCCGCCAGGTGCGCCTCGCGGTACTCCGGGTCGCTGAGTTTTTCCGTGTCCACGGCGGCGATGGCGACGAACGCGGCGTCGCGGCCCAGCGCCTGGTCCAGGCACACCCGATACAGCTCGTCCCGCAGCGCACCCGCGCGGACCGGAGCCGTCAAGTCGGGCCAGCGGTACACGCCGGGGGCGAGGCCCGTGACGTCGTGCACCACGACCCAGTGCGGCGGGCCGATACCGCGGAGCGCCACGCTCATGCAGGTGCGGAGCTGGTCCTGGGACAGGCCGCGGCTCGCGTCCATGCGCCGCTGCGACCCGCGCGCGGCGATGACCCTCTCGACCGGCGCGGCGGGGAGAAGGGGCACGTCCACCGGACGGCCCCGGTCCCACGGCCGGCCGAGCCGGTCGCCTTCCCCGGCCTGCTGGGCCGCCGTGATGAGCGGGAACTCCACCGGAGCGCGGTCCACCGCGCCGGCGGCCGCCGGGCCCTCCGCGCGCAGGGCTGGCGGCGCCTCACCCAGGGCCACCACCGCCACAGGGAACTCGTGCACCCGGTCCGCGCCGATCAGCGCGGCCACCTCCGCATCAGGGAAGCGGGTGTACAGTCTGGCCGTCAGGCCGGCCGAGTCGGCGAGCGCCAGCAGCTGGGCCAGCATCGTGCCGGCGTCCCAGTACACGTGCCGGTAGCCGCGTTCCCGGTAGCGCCAGCCGGTGCGCCACGGGATGCCGGTGACCACGATGGCCGGGCCGCCGCCGCGAGGTGGCGGCCCGACCTGCACGAGCGCATGCTCCAGCGGGTCGTACCAGTGCACGCCCGCGGGCAGCAGGCCGCCTGGCGGCACCGCGACGTACAGCTCCAGCGGGAAGCGGCCGCCCGCCGACCCGGCGGCGCGGAACGGGTGAATCCCGTAGTCCCGGTCCATGGTCCGCACCACGCCGGCGGACAGGTAGAGCAGGCGGGAGAGGTTCGGCAGGTCCAGGGGCGCGGGCTTGACCTCCGCCGGGCCTGCCAGCACGGCCACCGCCGGTTCGGTGGTCGCGGGAAGTTCCCGGGGCAGGGGCGTGCGGGGCAACCGTTCGGCGTACCGCTTGACGAACCATGGCAGGCGGGTCATGTCGTTGGCCTCCAGATCCTGCACGATCCGGGGGTCGTCGGAGGCTACGTCCCAGTCCCGGCCGGGTGCATAGGAGGTCAGCCGGTGCAGCGTCTGCGTCGCGTTTTCCACACTCAAGTATCGGAAGTTTCAGACCCCCGCGGGGACCAGATGATCGACACGATAAGTTCACGTCACCGTGGGTCAAAACACCCCTCACCAGGGCAGTAACGGTCCACGATAACGTCAGAAGGCCTGGACGCCCCAGGTGTGGGTGACCTTTTCGCCGGGTTCGAGGACGAGCAGGTCGTCGGCGGTCACGAAGGCATTCGGCGGGCAGGTCATGGGCTCGATGGCCACCGCCTTGCGGCGGCGGTCCGCCCCCAGCGGGTCGCCGGTGAACACCTGCAGCCACCGGTAGCCCTCGCCCGCCCACAAGCCCACCCGGGACCCGGCCTCGCCGCCGGCAGCGAGGTACGCCCACGCGCGGCCGTCGCCGCCGCGGCTCAGCCCGGTGAGCGCGTGATCGAGCCGGGTGGCGCCGATGGCGCGCGGCTGGCGGAAATCGTACTCCGTGCCCTTGACCGGCTCCGGCGGTCCGGACGGGATGCCGCGATCGTCCATCGGCAGCCAGAACTCCGCCGGCAGCGTCAGCTCACACTCGTCGACCGAGGGGGTCCGGACGGTCAGGTACGGATGCGAGCCGGTGCCGTAGGGCGCGGCGTGGCTGCCGCGGTTGCGCGCGGTCACCGTCAGCTGCAGCCCGGTGCCGGGATCTAGACGGTACTCGGCCTCGATTTCCAGGCAGAACGGATACCCCTGCTGGCCGTGCGGGGCGCTGCGGAGCAGCACCGCGCTGGCGTCCTGCCTGACCAGGGTCCACGCCATCCAGCGGGTCAGGCCGTGGATGGCGTTCGCCCGGGCGGGCTCGGTAAGGGCCAGCTGGTATTCGGTACCGCCGAAGACGTACCGGCCGCCCTCGACCCGGTTCGGCCAGGGGGTCAGCAGCTGGCCCGCCCCGGCCGGCGGCAGCTCGTCCGGTTCGTAGCCTGCCAGCACCGGCTGGCCGTGGAAGGCCAGCTCACGCAGCCCGGCACCCAGTTCGGTCACCGTGGCACGGTAGTGGCCGGCCTCAATCTCGTACTGCAGTCCGGTAACGGGAACAATCACAGGGTCAGGATACGGACAACAGCAGCGCGGCGCGGCATCCTGCCACCAGCCCCCAGGCGAGATCGATGCCCTGGGCCGCAGCGAGCAGCCGGGACGCCGCCCGCTCGAGCGGCTCCTGGCCCGCCATTCCCAGAAGCACGGCGGACACCTCGGCCGCGGCCTGGCCCTTAGCCGCGCAGTGCAGCAGCGACGCCGCGAGCGTCGTGGTCCGCTGCGCCGCGTCGCAAGTCACCGAGGCACTGAGCCAGTTCGCGAGCCATACCGCCCGGGTTCCGCCGGAGATGGCCCCGCCCAGCAGCCTGAGCGCGAGCAGCACACCGCTGACCATGCTGTCGCCGCTCGGCACCAGGCCGGGGCCGAGGCCCACCAGGCGCTCGGCCGCCTCGACCGCGCCGGCCAGGTCGCCGCCTGCGCAGCAAGCCGCCAGCTGACCGGGTCCGTCATGGCCCGCCAGCCCGGGCGCGTGCTCGGCCGCCGCGTAGAGCCTGGCGAGAACACCCGAGCCGTGATCGAGCCTGGCCCGGGACAGCGGCCCGAACACCGGCGAGGGATCCCACCAGCGGACGATCCTGATATCGAGGCCGCAGGCCATCACCCGGCCCCCGCCGGCCCAGCACTCCGCGGGGCTAGCCGGGCGACCGAGAGCACGGCCCTCCCACGGGCCGGTAATGATCGCGTTCGGCAGCCTGATGGCATCCGGCGGCGAGACCGCGATCACCCGCGGCTCGGGCACGGCGTCGGCGAATTCCAGGTAGATGGCATGCGGCAGGACCGCGAGGACCTTGCCGTGACGTCGGGTCCCGCGCAGTAGGTCCCGGACGGCCAGGCTGGCCACCCCGGCGGTCACCGCGAGCTCGGTGCCCGCGTCCGCACCGGCCGCGGCAGCCAGGGGAACAGCCACATGACCCACAGTACTGGGACGCCGCCCGCCGATCGAGGCGCTGAGGCGCGGATGTAGGTGGCTCGACTGTGGCTATCGAGCCTGAAGCGAAAATCAACGGCGTTTGGCCAGTGATGCAATGGGATTTAACTGCGGGTACTTAAATCCCAATTTGCGAACTAGCGCTGGAGAAGGCCGGCGGAGCTGCTTGGGGAGCGGGGGACCGTCAGCCCCGCCGGCTAAATTTAACGATAACTGGATGAGATGGTGGTTTGGGTAACTTCCAGCCCCGTAAGTACTTCGAAACGTTTCCCGCCGAGGCCGAGGGCACCCCAGGTCCATGCGATCCGTTGGCACGCCCGTTGGGCGCGCCTGGGCGCAGCCGCCCGCTCCGCACCGCTTCCGCCGCTAGGACCCCAAACAGGTAGAAGTAGGCCGCTTCCTCGTCTTCGAAGAAGCGCACATCCAGCCGGGCGTCGTCGGTACGGCTGAACACCTCGAAGCCGCCGTCGGCCTTGACCAGGCACATGGCGCCCGGCACCTCCTCATCGACCGCGTACGCCGCGTGCGGAATGGCGGCCAGGCTGAGGAGTTCGGCGAAGACCGACTCGGGTACCCGGTCCCGCCGCCCGGCACGCCGGCCGGACAGCGGGGCGGCCTGCGGCTCCGGCTCAGCCCACGGTCCAGGCTCGGCCCAGGACTCAGACCGGGGGTCCGGCCGTGACTCGGACCTGGGATCAGCCCGGGGATCTGGCCGGCGCTCTGACCAGGGCTCGGTCTCGGGCGAGCCGTGCCAGGCCGCGACCCGGTCCGGCGTGCTCGACACGCGATCCGGCTCGGCGTACCCGGCCGGCTCCGCGGAAGGCTGAGGATCTGGCCACGGCACGACCCGCAGCGGGCCGGTTCGCTCGGTGACGGAGGGAGGCGGGCCGCCGGGAGCCTGCGGCGCGGATGCCCCGCGCCCCGGCGCTTCCGGCTGCGGCTGGGCGGTTAGCGGGACCGGGTCCATGTTCGACAACGGGAACATGGCCGAAGCCAGCGGGTACTCGACCCGCTCCTCAGTCAGCCCGGTGACTTCCTGCGGGGCCACCACGACCTCGAAGACCTCCCGGTCGATTTCCCAGTAGCCGAGCTGCCTGGCCCGGGCCGAATCGCGGCCCAGGTAGACAATGTGCAGCCGGTCTGCCAGATCGTCGAGGACCAGGCAAGGCTCGCCGCGGTACTCGCCGACCAGGCGTGACTGCCACAGCGCGTCGAGGTCGGCGACGCCGACCTGCTTGCGCCAGTGGCCGCCCGCGGCCGTGAAGCCGAGCTCGTCCGGCGGCGGGCCCGGGGAGAACAACGTGGCCTCGTTGCCGTTGGGGCCGAGGCCCGCGTGGTAGGGGACACCGAGGTAGGTGGCCATGAGCCGGTATCGCATGGCTTACGGCTCCATTTTCTGCCAGGCCAGCCCGTCATAGCGGGCCACGAGCCGATCCCCGCCCGGGCCGAGACGGCACATTCCGGCGCCGACGGGTATCGCGATCGGCTCGATGTAGAACTCGGGGACACCGTGGCCAGTGGCGGGCACGTAGCCGTCGATCGCCCTGGCCAGCCACGCCATCAGGTAGATCTCGCTCATATTCGGCGTGAATTCCGAATCCTCCCAGTCGAGGCTCAGCGCGAGGTAGGCCTCGGCCGGGCTGTGGAAGCGGACGTCCTGGGCGCGGTACACGTATCCGGCCAGTACGGTGCGCTGTCCGGTCAGATACGGGCCGACCAGACGCGGTGGCACGGCCTTCCACATCGGCGTACCCGGTGCGATCGCGGCCAGTCGCTCGGGCTGGGTCACCCACGCTCCTCTCCATGTGCGAGCGCTTGAATACCCCCGCTCAACCGATTGTGCCGAGTTAATGACGGTCATTAGCTGGAAAGCGCCTCATTCAGAGAATTCATTACTCTTCGCATTTGCCGAGTCACCCTATGGCGTAACCGCAGCCGGGTGATTAACTGGCCGGGGCGTCCGGTGGCGTAGGGTCGATGAGATGTCCGGGCATCTGAACCCTGGCGGACAGCAGTTCCGCCATGACAACGGCGCCGCCGATCCTCGCGTGGCCGCAGCCCTGGCCGCGTACCAGGCCGGGAAGGGGAGCGAGCAGGCGGCGCTGACCACGCTGGCCGCGGCGCGGCTGCTCGTCCCGGTGGTCGCGGTCCTGGCCGACGGCTCCGCCGCCGACAGGGACAAGAACAGCGAGATGGTGCTGCCCACCCTGATCGGACGGGACGGCAGGCCGGCCGTGCTCGCGTTCACCAGCGTCGACGCGCTCGCCCGCTGGCGTCCGAACGCCCGCCCGGTGCCCGCCGAAGCCAACCGGGTGTGGCGCGCGGCCATCGCCGACGGCTGCGCAGTGGTCATCGACGTGGCCGGCCCGGTACCGCTTGCCGTGGAAGGGGCCCGACTCGAGGCGCTCGCGGCCGGGCAGCCGGTCCCGCCTGCGCACGAGGACCCCGACCTGCGGGCCGAAATCGAGGCAGCCGTGGCCGGGGAGCCCATGATCGGTGGGTTCACTCTGGCCCCCACCCGTCCGGCGGATCTCGCTGTCCGGCTGCGCCTGGCCGAAGGCGACCGGCTACCCGATGACTGGCAGGCCGTGGTGAACAGGATCGCCAACAGCATCGCGGCCCGGCTGGCGGGCCGGCTGCGCCGCGGCGTCGAGTTCACCGTCACACGCGACCCCGTAGGATCATGAGCATGTTCCGCTGGCTCACCGCAGGTGAATCCCACGGGCGCGCACTGGTCGCGATCTGCGAGGGCGTGCCCGCCGGAGTGCAGGTCAG
>JBAUAY010001278.1:0-1533 GCA_049676235.1 Streptosporangiaceae bacterium | reverse complement strand
GCCCTGGCCGGGGGCGCTTCCCCGGCCGACGCGGCCGCGCACGCCGCCGAGGGCACCAGCGCCGCCGACGACATCCGCGCCACCCGCGCCTACCGCGAGCACCTGGCCCGGGTCCTGGTCGCCCGCGGCCTCACGGAGGCAAGTTCAAGATCTTGATGCCGAACGAGCCGTGGTGCGTGCCCCGGCGCCACCACGGCCCGGACGAGCCGGGTGCGCAATGATCGCGGCGGTCACATTCGACCTGGACGGCGTGCTGATCGACTCCGAGCCGGTCTGGGAGCGGGTGCGCCGGGCACTGGTCGCGGAACGCGGCGGTCACTGGCCGCCGGACGCCCAGCGCAAGCTCATGGGCATGAGCACACCGGAATGGGCCAGATATCTCAGCGAAGACCTCGGCGTGGGCCTGCCTTCCGCCGAGGTGGCGACTTTGGTCGTCGACCGAATGGCTGTTAGTTACCGGGAGCACCTGCCGCTCCTGCCCGGGGCCGTCGAGGCGGTGCACCGGCTCGCCGCCCGCTGGCCGCTCGGCCTGGCCAGCTCGGCGCCTGCTGTGCTGATCGAGACCGTGCTGCAGTCCGCCGGCCTGCGCCCGTATTTCCGGGTGACGATGTCCACCGAGCAGGTGCCGCACGGCAAGCCCGCCCCGGACATTTACCTGGCCGTGACGGCCGGGCTCGGCTACTCCCCGGCCGACTGCGCGGCGATCGAGGACTCCTCGAACGGTCTGCGGTCGGCAACCGCCGCGGGCCTGCGAGTCATCGCCGTCCCGCAACCGCAATATCCCCCGGACCCAGATGCGCTCGCCGCGGCCAGCCTGGTCCTGCCCAGCCTGGCCGAACTGACCACAAACGCCGTCTCGGCGCTGAGCTAAGGCGGTCCGGCTACGCCGGGCCGGACCTGACCGCACGGACCCGATGTCGCGGGCAGCGCCCTGCCCGGCCGACAATGGAAGCGTGCGCAACGCGCTGGCGAGAACCGGCCGGTGGATCTGGTCGGTAAGGCGGCTAATGCTGCTCGCTGGCGCGCTGCCCATCTTGTCGTTCCCGGCGGCGAACCTGGAGTTCCTGGCCTGGTTCGGGCTGGTGCCCGGGCTGCTGCTCATCGTCAGGTCGCCCTCGGCCCGCGAGGGCGGGATACGCGCCTGGTGGCTCGGGGCCGGGTACCTGATCGCGGCGCTCTATTGGATGACGCCGGAGATCGGGCCCGCGGTACTGCTGGTAGGCGCGGCGTTCGGCGTGCTGTGGGTGCCGTTCGGGGTGGCCGCGGCCAGCCTGCTCAGGCCGCCGGTGACCTGGCCGCGGGCGCTGGCCGCGCTGGTGGTGGTGCCGAGCTGCTGGCTGCTCACCGAATGGCTCAGGTCGTGGCAGGCGCTCGGCGGCCCGTGGGCGGTGTACGGCGTCAGCCAGTGGCAGCATCCCGCCGTGCTCGGGCTGGCTGCGGTCGGCGGCGTGTGGCTGGTCAGCTTCGCGCTGGTCCTGGCCAACGTGGCGATCGTGCTCGTCATCGGCTCCCTGCCGAAGCTTGGCCCAGGCC
>JBAUAY010001277.1:0-11760 GCA_049676235.1 Streptosporangiaceae bacterium | reverse complement strand
GTTCGGCGGTGGTGGCGGTACCGGCGCTGGTGGCGGGTTCGGCGGTGGTGGCGGTACCGGCGGCGGGGCCGGCGCATTCAGCCGCGCGTCGACAACCAGCCACACGGTGGCCGTGCACCTGTCCCCCTCGGTGAGCACGAACGTGATCCTGCTCGCGGTCCTGCTGGCCGTGGCGGGCGGCGTCATCGCCGGGATCTTCGGCGGGTGGCGAGCCGCGCGGCTGCGCCCGGCGGCGGCCCTGTCCAAGGTGGCATGAACCCGAGGAGGAAGTGACATGTACAAGCTCTCCGGAGTAACCAAGAACTACCAAAAGGGCCGCGGGACCGTGGCCGCGCTGCGCGGGGTCGACCTGGTGGTCGAGGACGGCGAGTGGCTGGCCATCCAGGGTCCGACGGGGCACGGCAAGTCGACGCTGCTGCAGATCCTCGGCGGTCTGGACCGCCCGTCGGCCGGCCTCGTTGACTTCGACGGCCGCGACCTCGCCCAGCTACGCGAGGCCGAAGTGACCAGGGTGCGCGCCCAGTCCATGGGCTTCATCTTCCAGACCTTCAACCTGATCCCCACGCTGTCCGCGCAGGAGAACGTGGAGGCCGCGTTGGTCCCGCTGCACGTCTCCGCGGCCGCACGGCGCCAGCGGGCCGCGATCGCCCTCGACACCGTCGGCCTCGCCGACCGTCTGCGCCACGTGCCCGGCGAGCTGTCCGGCGGGCAGCAGCAGCGGGTGGCCATCGCGCGGGCCCTGGTCAAGGAGCCCAAGGTCCTGCTGGCCGACGAGCCGACCGGCAACCTCGACGAGGACACCAGGGACGAGATCATCGCCCTGCTCGAGACCATGTGGCGGGAGCGTGGCCTGACCATGGTGCTCGTCACCCACGACAGCACAGTGGCCCGCCGTGCCCAGCGCATCGGCGTGATGAAGAACGGCCGCCTCACCTTCAAGCAGCCAGCCCGCCGCAAGGCCACCAGCGCCCACGCCACCATCTCCGCTTCCCTGGACAGCGAGCCCCTGGACACCGCCACCCCCAGTCTCCAGCCCGCCACGCCCAGTTTCCAGCCCTCCACCCCCAGCTTCCAGTCCCCCACCCCCAGCTTCCAGCCCCCCGACCTCCCGCCCGCAGACTCCGTCTCCTTCCCCGATTAGCCCACCCGCCCCACCGCTCCCACGGCCGAAGGCATGGATGTGGCTCCATACCCGAGAGCGGTGTTGTCCAAGTCCCACACCGGTCATGACGGCGCGGGTCTGGGCGGCTCGATGTTCCATCGAACCGCCCAGAGCCGGCTCGATGTTCCATCGAGCCGGCTTTAGAGCGGGCCCGTTGTCACGTTCATGCCTATGAACGCGGAGCGGGACCGGTGGGTTAAGGGTCGAGCAGGGCCTCGCAGCGGAGCAGGGCGGGCAGGTCGGCGGGTTCCGGGCGCACGCCGGCCAGGCCGCGAGCCGCGAACCAGCGGCCGATGTTCTCCGCGTCGCGGGTCAGGAAGAAGGCGCCGCGCGGGTTCGCGATCACGTCGACCACCTGGGGGAGGTCGATCATGACCAGCCGCCCCTCGTGCACCAGCAGGTTGTACGCGGACAGGTCGCCGTGGGCCAGGCCGTCGCGGGCCAAGGCGATCAGCGCCTGCACCAGCTGGTCCCACAGCCCGGCCAGCTCGGCCGGGCCGGGCCTGGTCTCGGCTAGCCGCGGGGCGGCTATCCCGTCCGCTGACCCGATGAACTCGAGCAGCAGTTCGGTGTCCAGGATCTGCGCCGGGTAGGGGACAGGTATCCCGGCCGCGTACAGCCGGGCCAGCGCGCTGAACTCGGCGTGAGCCCACTGGCCGGCGATGGCCTGCCGCCCGAACGCGGTCCGGGCCGCCACCGCCCGGTTGACCCGGGACTCCCTGGTCCGCCGCCCTGCCAGGTAGCCACGGTCTCGGTGGAACATCCGGTGCCCGGCGTCGCGGTAGCGCTTGGCGGCCAGCAGGCAGGACCGGCCCTGCGGCACGGCCCGCCGGATCAGGAAGACGTCGGCTTCCTTGCCGGTCTTCAGGATGCCAAGTTCGGTGTCGACGGCAGCCAATTCGGTGACCAGCCAGTCCGGGTGCGGCTTCGGTCCGCGCTGGGTCGGGATCGACTGGTCCCAGGTGGACCAGCGGTCGCCTTCCGGCAGGCCGTCAGTCGCGTCGAATACCTCGATCGGCGGCAGCGACCGGCGGCCTCGGACCCGCTTGGCCGTAGTCGGCTCGTCGTCGTCGAAACGCTGCTTACCGCGGCGGGAGGTGACCTCTCCGCGGCGGGCGAAGGAAAAGTTGGGGTCGTGCACGGGTGGTGCTCCTCGGCTGAACGATGAATAGGGCAGGCGGGAATGCGCCCGCAACGGGCTTAGACATTTCGTGCCTCCCTTCGCTCAGCCGGCCAGCGCCGACTCGAACCTGCTGCAGGTTGCCACACTGTCCCCGGTCGAAGCAACCGAATTTCCGCCCGGCCACGCCATGCTGAGGGCCATGACCTCCTACTCGGGAGCGCTCCTGGGGGAGAGCCTGCGACCGGACGCCGTCCTCGACGGCATCCCGCTCACCGTCACGAAGATCTACCGCGCGGCCCTCGGGAACGCCGCGGCCGGGCAGCCGGAGCTCTGGACGGTCATCGAATTTGAGGTACCCGCCGATCGTGCGCCCGAACTGGCCGAAGCCCTGAGCCGCCTGCTCCTGGCGGGCAGCTGGTACTGCGGCTTTCGTTCCGCGGACGAGGTGTTCGTTGTGTTCAGCGGCCGGGTCTTCCGTTACCGCCGCGGTGACCGCGCCGGCCGGGCCCGGGCGGAGGAATACGGCCGCTCTGCAGGGGTCCCGGAAGCCCAACTCGACTGGCCCAGCTAACAGCGGCCGAGGGCCGCCTGCTAGCCAGGACCACGTCCTGCCAGTCCAATAGGAATGGGCAATGGCGATCCGGGTCAATGGCGCTCCTTCGTCACTGGGTTTCTTCGCCCTCCGCAGGAATCGCGAACGATCAGCTCCACCGGCAGCAGCGGCGTCCGCTCGGGCACCGGCTCGCCCGCGATGCCGCGCAGCAGCAACTCGACCGCCTGCCGTCCGGTCTCGGCCAGCGGGATGCGCACGGTGGTCAGCGGCGGCGTGAGGAATTCGGCGAATGGGATGTCGTCGCAGCTCACCACCGCGACATCGGCGGGCACCCGGCGTCCCGCCTGCCACAGCGCGGAGAGCACGTCGATCGCCATCACGTCGCTGTGCACGAAGATCGCGGTCAGGCTGGGCGAGCGTTCGAGTAGCAGCCGGGTCGAGGTGGCGCCGCCCTGCGGCGTCCAGTCGCCCTCGGCCACCAGGTCCTCGCTCGGCTCCAGGCCCGCGTCGCGGAGCGCGTCCTCGTAGCCGTGCAGCCGGCTGCGGGTGACCCGCCGCCGGAACAGCCCGGTGACCGTCCCGATGGATGTGTGCCCGAGCCCGAGCAGGTGGTCGGCGGCCAGCCGCCCGGTTTCCCTGTGGTTCGACCCCACCAGCGGGACGCCGCCGCCCGGCACCGCCTGCAGGCTGACCGACGGCACGTACCGCCGGAGCAGGTCGGCGGCCTCGGCGTCCTCCTCGACCTCGGGCGCGGCGGCGATGATGCCGTCCACCCGGCGCTCGATCAGCGTCCGCACGATGTCGGCCGCGTCCGCGCCGCCGGCCGCCAGGTGCCCGACCAGGACGGAGTGCCCGTTCTTCCGCGCGGCCTGCTCGGCGGCCACCGAGGCCTGCGCGATGGCCACGTCGGTGGCGTCGCTGGCGACCAGGCCGATGGTGGCGGTGGCCCGCTGGACCAGGCTCCGGGCGACCGTGTTCGGCCGGTAGCCGAGCTCGGCGGCCGCGGCCAGGATCCGCTCCTCAGTTTCGGCGGAAACACGCACGTCACCGCCGTTGAGGACCTTGCTGGCCGTCTGGAAGCTGACTCCGGCGCGCGCCGCGACTTCCTTGATCGACACGTACCGCCGTCGGGCCATCGCGTCCTTCCGCAGAGGTGCTTGTCCCCGCTCAGCCGGGCCGCCACCGGACGTCCGCGTTGGCCATAGAGTGTCTGCGGGCCTAGGAAGGTGCCCGCCGCGCTCACACCCGCATTTTTGATGCCGAACGGTCCTGGTGCACGCCCCGGCCACCCACCAGGCCCCTGAACCGGATCCGTCCGCTGCCCGCCAGCCTCATCCCAAAGCGTGCTCCTCACGAAGTGAGCGCGACGTTGACGATGTAGACAGTGGCCGAGCTTTCGTCGATCTCGTACAAAATGCGGCCCACTGGTAGATGCAGGCGATAGATTCCGCTGCCTCCCCAGGCCACTGCCTGCTCCGGGCGGGGCTGATCAGCCAGTGCCGACAGCGCCCGCCTGATCGCAGCGAAAGCCTCTTTGTCCTCCGAGCGGATGCGGGCCAGAGCCCGCAGTGCCGTCTCCTGGACGACGACGCTCAGGCTCATCGCCTGTCTTCGGCATCGACTTCGTCCAGGGCCGCATCCAGATCAGCCAGTCGTACGCCGTCCCGGCCCGCCAGCCTGGCCGCGTAATGCGCGGCCAGCGCGGCCCGGTCTTCCAGGTCGGCAAGATCGTCGACGTTGATGATGGCCACCGAGGGCTTGCCGTGCTCGGTAATCGTGACCGGGCGATGCCCGTACCGAGCGCGGGAAACCAGTTCGCCCAGGTGAGCACGTGCCACTGTCAACCCGTAAGACTCATCCATACTTCAAAGTGTACACTTTGTAGTATGGATGGTCGCGATGCTGGCCCATCGAACGGCACATTTCATGATCATGAACAGAAATGGGCGCGATCGGCCAGAAACTGTTCACGATCTCCAAAGCCGCCTCCGCGGCCCGGCGGCGCCCCGTCTAGACCTGGACGAATTCGATGCCGGTGAGCTGGCAGAACGCCTTCCAGTCGGCGGCGTGGTGGCCCAGGTTCATCACCTCGTGGTGCGGGCCGCCGTGAGACAGCCAGCCGTTGAGGCACTTGCGCAGCCCGGACGCCGGCCGGAACTGCCCGTACGGCATCTCCAGAGCCGGCAGTTCTTGGCTGTCCAGGTTCTCGCCCTCGGCGACCACCAGCCGGAAGCGATCGCCCTCCAGCGAGACCAGCGCGGCCAGTGTGGCCGGCCCCGGCTGGTATTGGAACAAGAACGTGGGCGGGTCGGCCAGCCGACCGATGCCCAGCGGCCGCTTGATCAGCTTGACCGGCCGGTCGGACCGGGCGATCTTCCAGTTGCCCTCGCCCATGTGGCTCTGCAGGATCGAGTCCGAGGGGAAGTCCATCGCGTACATCTCGGTGAAGTGCGCGTCGCCGATCAGCACGTGCCCGGCGGCGACCAGGCAGGCGGTGAGCACGTCGCCTTCGGCCGCGTACCCGTAGCCCTTGGCCATCAGCGACGACGCTGCGGCCAGCGGCAGCCGGGCGAACCGGCCGTCTTCGCCGATCGCGTCGAAGTGCGCGGTGTAGGCGCCGAACCCCCGTTGCTGGAGGATCTGCTCGATCGCCACCTGCATCCGGGCGTGGTCCGTCCGCTCCTCAGCAGAAAGCCGCGGGTCGATCTCGAAGTTCTTGTCCTCGAAGGAGATGACCGAGGCGATCGTCTCGTCGCTGGCATCTTGCATGCCGCGCCACAGGTCGCCTTGCGCGACCGAGATGATCGCCGGGCCGAGGGTCCGGACCAGCGCGTTCTCGTCGACGCGAATGTCGCCCATCTCATTCATCGCGTAGCCGAAGATGGCGACCTTGAGCCGCTTCCATGCCGCGGCCGTGGCCGCGGCGCGGGCCCAGCGCCCGACGTCGGCCCGGAA
This sequence comes from Streptosporangiaceae bacterium, assembly GCA_049676235.1. Classification (GTDB taxonomy): domain Bacteria; phylum Actinomycetota; class Actinomycetes; order Streptosporangiales; family Streptosporangiaceae; genus Palsa-504. Next base: position 5,967 of record JBAUAY010001277.1, on the reverse strand, counting down.
CGAGGCGCTCTTCCAGTCGTCGGTCAGCACGGCGAACCGCTTCCCGGCCCGGACCATGGCATTGGCCGTGTCCTGCGCGCCGTGCACCCCCTGGTTGTAGGTCATGTCGGCCATGTCCCAGGCGGGCGTCACACTGGGTTCCGGCTGGATGTTGGCCAGGCAGACCGGCAGCCGGGACTCCGAGAGCAGCCGGGCCACCCGCATGGCCGGGCCGTAGGTGAGCATGACGACGAGCACGCCGTCCAGGTCCGCGTCTTCGAACTCGCGCATGGCGCGCTCGGCGTCCTCGCGGTACTTGATGGCCTTGCTCGGAGTGAACTCCGCGACATCGGAGAGGTGTGCGGCGAGTTCCGCGGCGTACCCCTCCTGCCGCTGCGCGATCCCGGGGATCATGTCGTCGTACAGGTCCTGCATGATCCCGAGAATTCCGATGCGCGGCTTACGCCCGTTCAGAGCGGTCATGGCTCAGTTCTCCTTTAAGCGTCATCGCTGGCCGTAATAGTTCTTGTAGCGGGCGTGCAGCGCGTCCACGGCTTCCGCAGGCAGCGGCACTAGCTCCCCGAAGGCGCGGGCCAGATGAACGGTGCGCGCCACGTCTTCGCACATCACGGCGGCCTTCACCGCGTCGCGGCCGGTGCCGCCGATGGTGAAGACGCCGTGGCTGCGCATCAGCACGGCGGGGGAGCGGTGTCCGGTCAGGGTCGCGACCACGCCTCGGCCGATCTCGTCGCCGCCGATCAACGCGAACGGCCCGACCGGGACCTCGCCGCCGAACTCGTCGGCCATCGCGGTGATCACGCAGGGGATGGCCTCGCCGCGCGCGGCCCACGCGGTCGCGTAGCTGGAGTGGGTGTGCACCACGCCGCCGACTTCGGGCATGTGCCGGTAGATATAGGCGTGTGTGGCGGTGTCGCTCGACGGGCTCAGCCCGCCCTGCGGCTTGCCGTCCAGGTCGCAGACCACCATCGACTCCGGCCTCAGGTCGTCGTAGGAGACGCCGCTCGGCTTGATCACTATCAGGTCCGAGCCGGGCAGCCGCGCGGACACGTTGCCCGAGGTCCAGGCGACCAGGTTGTTGCGCACTAGCTCGGCGTGCAGCTCACAGACCGTCTCGCGCAGCGCTCTGAGTTCAAGGCTTTCCGCCGTGCTCATCTGGCCGCCTCCCTGACCCGGTCGCGGATGGCGCGCAACCGGTGCATGACCTCGTTCGCCCCGCGCCCGAAATAGTCGTGCAGCCGCACATACTCGGCGTACAGCTCGTCGTACACGTTCGCTCGGGCCGGGTCCGGTCGGTAGACGTCCGACTCGATCCGGCCCATGGCGGCCGCAGCGGCCGGCACGTCCGGGTAGGCGCCCGCGGCGACGGCCGCGTGGATGGCCGAACCCAGGGCCGGGCCCTGCCCGGATCCGATCACGCTGAGCGTGCGCCGCGTGACGTCCGCGTAGATCTGCATGAGCGGGGCGCTCTTGATCAGGCCACCCGCCACCACGAGCTCGGTCACCGGCACGCCCGAGGCGCCGAACGTGTCGATGATCATCCGGGTGCCGAAGGCGGTCGACTCGAGCAGCGCGCGGTAGATCTCCGGCGCGGTGGTGGCCAGCGTCAGCCCCACGATGGCGCCGGACAGGCGGCCGTCCACCAGCACCGAACGATTCCCGCCCGCCCAATCCAGCGCGACCAGCCCGTGCGCGCCGACCGGCTCGGCCGTGGCCTTCTCGTCCAGTAGCTGCTGCAGCGACACGCCGCGCCGCCGGGCCTCGTCGGCGAACTCGCCGGGGACCCCGTTACGGGTGAACCAGGCGAAGATGTCGCCGACACCGCTCTGCCCTGCCTCATAGCCCCACAGCCCGGCGACGATGCCGCCGTCGACCACCCCGCACATGCCGGGCACCTCGGCCAGCCCGGTGCCATTCATGACGTGACAGGTCGAGGTGCCCATGATCGCCACCATCTTGCCCGCCGCGACCGGGCCGGCCGCAGGCACGGTGACGTGCGCGTCTACGTTGCCGATGGCCACCGCGATGCCGGCGGGCAGTCCGGTCAGCGCGGCCGCGGCGGGGGTCAGCCCTCCGGCCCTAGCGCCGAGCGGCGAGATGGGATGGGCGAGCTTATCGGCGGCGAAGCCAGCGAAGCGCGGGTCGAGCGCGGCCAGGTACTCGCGCGACGGGTAGCTGCCGTCCTGGAAGATGCCCTTGTACCCGGCCGTGCACGCGTTCCTGGTCTCGGCCCCGCACAGCTGCCAGATGATCCAGTCGGCGGCCTCGATCCACCGGTCGGCGCGCTGGTACAGCTCAAAGTCCTCGTCGAGCAGTTGCAGCGCCTTGGCGAACTGCCACTCCGAGGAGATCTTGCCGCCGTAGCGGTTGATCCACTTTTCCTGGCGCTCGTGGGCGACGGCGTTGATCCGGTCCGCGTGCGGCTGGGCCGCGTGGTGCTTCCACAGCTTGGGGTACGCGTGCGGGCGCGCGGAAAGGCCGGGCAGCTGGCACAGCGGCGTCCCGTCGGCGAGCACAGGCATGCAAGTGGACGCGGTGAAGTCGGTGGCGATGCCGATCACCTGGCCGGGGTCGATGCCTGCGTCCCTGATCGCGGCCGGGACGGCGGCGGCCAGCGCGCCGGTGTAGTCGGCCGGGTCCTGCAGCGCCCAGTCCGGCGGCAGCTCGCCGTAGCCGGCTAGCGAACCGTCGATTACGCCGAGCGGGTACTCGCTGACGGCGGTGCCCGCCTCCGCGCCGTCGCTCACGCGCACTACCAGGGCCCGCGCCGACAGTGTGCCGAAGTCCACCCCGACGACGAAAGCGTCACCGCTGACACCCTTGTTAGCGCTAACATCCATCTGTCCGCCTTATCGTACGTTCCTTTAATGCGTTCTCGCCGTCCGCAGGCCAGGCCGGTCAGTGCGGGCCGGTCAGTGCTGTCCGGTCAGTGCTGTCCGGTCAGTGCGGCCCGGCGGCGCTGGCCCGCACGATCAGCTCGGGCGCCACCCGGACCCTGGGCCCGGCCGGGATCACCCCGGCCATCCGGTCGACTAGTGTACTCAGCGCCTGCCGGCCGACCTCGTCGAAGTCCTGGCGCACGGTAGTGAGCGGCGGCCGGAAAAACCCCGCCTCGGGCACGTCGTCGAAGCCGACGACGCTGACGTCGTCGGGCACCCGGAGTCCACGTTCGGTCAGCGCCCTGATGACACCGAGCGCCATCGTGTCGTTGCCGCAGAAGACGGCCGTAAGCCCGGGTTCCGCGGCCAGCCGGCCGCCCACCTCGTAGCCAGAGGAGGCGGACCAGTCGCCGGCCAGCACGGCGGGCTCGGGCCGGCCGGCCTCGCGCATCACCTGCTGCCAGCCGACGACGCGTTCCTTCGCGTCCAGGCAAGAAGACGGTCCGGCGACGTGGTAGACGATCCGGTGCCCCAGGCCGAGCAGGTACCGGGTCGCCGCGGCGGCGCCGGCCGTGTTGTCGATGGCCACCGAGGTGACCGACGCGCGGGTGCCGCAGCCCACCGCCACCAGCGGCACCTCCGGGGGCACGTGCCCGAGCGCCGTGACAGCGGTGTCCTGCGTCGCGATGACGATGATGCCCTCGACGCCCTGGCCGAGGAACCGGTCCACCGCGTCCAGCATCGACCTGCGGTCCAGGGCAGGCAGGCTGGCCACGGACACGAAAAAGGTGTCGTGTGCCGCCCGTTCGAACCCGTAGAGCATCGACGTTGGGCCGTAGAGCATGGTGTCGGCGGTGATCACGCCGAGCGTGTGGGTGCGCCGGGTGACCAGTGTCCGGGCCGCGGCGTTCGGCCGGTAGGCGAGCTCGCGGATGGCGGCGAGCACCCTGTCCCGGGTCAGTGGGCGAACGTTCGGGTGCTCGTTCAGGACCCGCGAAACAGTCTGGTGCGATACCCCCGCCAGCCGGGCCACGTCGGCCATGACCGGCGGCCTGGACAGGTTGCCGACGCCGCGTACGACGGACATTCTCACCTGGCTCTCGGCCTGTTCACCCGGTGGCGACGTCACGTCGTGCCTCTCCCTCTGCGGCGCCATCCGGCCGGCCCGGGCCGACATTAGCGCTAACATCCGTGCAGGTCGGACGGCAGCGCTTTCACCTCAAAGCCCCCGACAGCGACATGCGCCTCTTCACGGCCGCCCGGATTCCTTGTCCCTCAGGGTAGCCGTCACGCGGCCACGACGGTAGCCCACGGCACCGCCGGAGCTCACGCGGCCATTTCAGCCACACGCTCCCCACAAGGTTGGGGCTTTGTCGCGGCCTCCCTGCGAGATCAGGGCTTGTCGCGGCCCGCCGCGCTGTCCCGCAGATCGCGGATCGCGGCCTTGGCCTTGCGCCCGGCCTCGCCCTCGCGCAGGTCGCGCAGCGCGTCCCGGGCGGCATCGCGTGCCTTGCCGACTGCCTCGCTGTCCCGCAGGTCGCGCAGCGCGTCCTCGGCCCGGCGACCCGCATCGCTGGTGCGCACGTCCTGCATCGTGTCCCGGGCCTTACGGGCCGTGTCGCTGGTGCGCACGTCCTGCATCGTGTCCCGGGCCTTGCGGGCCGCGTCGCTGTGCTGGGCTCCGCGCAGCCACGCGATCAACCTGGACCACCAGCCCCGAACCTGCTGCTCGATTTCGGTCATCGCGGACTCTCTCCTTCGCACCTGTCACTCACGGCAATAAACACGATATAACGTAATTCAGGACCTCGCCAATCGGCTGCCGGGGAGGCGGCCGGTCAACCCTGGGCCGGAAACCGGGTGAGACAATGCCAGGCGTGCAGCGTCAGCGCATCAGCGGGCACTCCCCGTACGAGCCGGTGTTCGGGTTCTCCCGCGCGGTGGTGGCCGGGGACCGGGTCCTGGTGGCCGGCACCGCGCCGGTCCCGCCCGGCGGAGGCCCGCCCCCGTCCGGCCCGTACGCCCAGGCCAGGCTCTGCCTGGAGCTGATCGGCGAGGCCCTGGCCCAGGCCGGAACTCACCTGGAGTACGTGGTATGCACCCGCATGTACCTCACCGCCGCTGAGCACTGGCGTGAGGTCGCCCGCGCGCACGGCGAGGTCTTCGCCGCGGTCCGGCCCGCTGCGACCGCGGTGATCGTGGCCGGTCTGCTCGACCCCGCCTGGCTGGTGGAGATCGAGGCCGAGGCGCTGCTCCCCGGCGACGACACGCGGGACTAGCCTGGCCGCTGGATGCCGGTCAGGATCACGTCCACGACATCGGCGATGAAGTCGTCGCTCATCGGCAGGTGGCCGAGCAGCAGTCGGTGCTCGGCGGCGCCGAAAAACAGGTCGAGAACCACTTCCCGGTCGACGTCGGGCGCGATCTCTCCGCGCGCGATGGCCCGGTCCAGCATGATCCGGTGCTGGGTACGCAGCGGCTCGAGCATGCGGTCCCGCCACGCCCCGCGCAGCTCCTGGTCGTGCTGCGCCTCGGCGATCAGGCCGGTCAGCATCGATCCCATCGGCGTCTGGGTAACGGCCCGCACCCACGCGTGCAGCGCCGTGAGCAGGTCGCCGCGCAGCGACCCGCTGTCTGGCAGCGGCTGCTCCTCGCGGAACGAGGCGACGAAGGCGTCGAGCGCGAGCAGGCCCTTGGACGGCCAGCGCCGGTAGATCGTCGTCTTGCCGACCCCGGCGCGGGCAGCCACCTCCTCGATCGACATCGCGGCCAGTCCCCGTTCGGCCAGCAGTTCCACGGCCGCGGTCAAGATGGCGCGATCCGCCTCCTGGCTCCGCGGCCGCCCCCGCTGCGCCCTGCCGGCCGCCGCGCCCCCAGCCGGACGCGGGCCCGTCGGTTCCGGGGCCGTCGGTTCTCCGGCCGCCTGATCGGCCGGAGCCGGAATATCGCCGCTCATCGCCCGGCTGTACTCTGTAGAAATTCGAAACGATCCGTAACGTATCTGATTGGTATCATGTCCGTCACAGTGCCATCCAAGGTCACAGTGCCCTCCAACCGTCCTGAGCCCGCCCACCATTCTGAGCCTGCCCAC
>JBAUAY010001276.1:0-2549 GCA_049676235.1 Streptosporangiaceae bacterium | reverse complement strand
GTCCTGCGCCAGCTGCCCGCGGGCCTCCGCGGCCGCTCGCCGCGGCCGCCCGTAGGCGAAGTCGCCGGCGAACGCGACCACCGAGAGGGAGTAGATGACCAGCGCCGCGATCATAAAGGCGTTGCTGACGTGGCCCAGGGCAACGTTGACGGGCATGGCCCCTCACTCTCCCTCTTGTTGACGGTGTGCTGCTGGCTGATGGGGGGCGGCGTGGCCGTGGGCCGACCTGAGCTCGGCGGCCAGCGTGGCGAATTCGTCCTCGAAGCCGCCACTGGCGTCAGTGCGGGCCAGGCCGCCGACCTGCACCGTAGTGCCGTGCTCGCCAGAACGGGCTCGGACGAAGACCCGCCTGCGGCGGATCATGAACGACAGCAGCAGCCCGCCCAGGGCGGCGATGCCGCAGATCAGGGCGGGCAACTGGCCCGGGTCGTGTGTTATGGCCAGGCTCGCCCACGGGACGTAGCCGGTGAACGTGATCGTGCCCTGGCCGCCTGGTAGCTTCATCGACTGGCCGGGCAGCAGCAGTTGCGGGTTAGCCGTCAGCCGCTTCATGCCGCCGGTGTCCAGCTGATAGACCGACTGCGACACCCCGGTGTTCACGCCCAGGTTCCCCGCGTAGGCGATCAGGCTCACCACCGGGTTGTCAGCGGCGGGGAACACCGACTCGAGCGTGCCGCCGACGTCCACCGCGGTCGGCACGAAGACGCCGGTGAAGCCGAGCTGTTCCGGCTGGGCGTCGGGGACCTTGACCACGCCCTCAGAGAGGAAGTTCCCTGTCGTCCCGGAGATGAAGGGCGTCGCCGCGTTGTACACCACCTGTCCGCGGGCATCGGTGACCCGGAACTCCGGCGCGTACCCGTGTCCGATCAGGTACACCTTCGCCCCGTCGACCGACAGCGGGCGGTTGACCTCCAGTTGGCCGGTGCGGGTCGGCCCGCCCGGCTGCTCGGTGTAGCTGATCTGCGCGTCGAAGGCGGACGGCTGGCCGCGCTGCGAACCGGAGGTGATGTAGCTGGCGTCGAACTTGTTCAGCGTGATCGTGAACGGGCCGAGGTCGGCGGCGGTGACGAACCGGCCCGGGTAGAACTCATCAAGCGCGCTTGCGGTGTCGGCGAAGGTATCGCCCTGTATCAGCAGCCGGTCGGCCTTATAACCGAACAGCCCGCCGAGCGCGACCGATACCAGCACGCCGAGCAGCGCCAGGTGGAAGAGCAGGTTACCGACTTCCCTGAGGTAGCCCTTCTCCGCCGAGACCCAGTGGTCCGCATCGGCCGGGTCGGCGGGCTTAACGGGTCGGCGCAGCCGGAACCCGTGACCGGCCAGCACCCCGGCCGCCACCTCGACCGCGTCGCCGGGCGGCAGGGTGGTGGCGTACTCGGCGGACCTGGGCAGCCTGGCCAGGTGGCGCGGCGCCCGCGGCGGCAGCGCGCGCGCCGAGCCGACTAGCCGGAAGGTGCGCGGCACCACGCAGCCGGCCAGGGAGGCGAACAGCAGCAGGTAGATGGCGGCGAACCAGGGCGCGCCGAAGACGTTGAAAAGTCCGAAGCGGCTCAGCCAGGGCGCCAGGGCCGGGTGGGACGCGTAGTACTGCTGCACGCCGGCCGGGTTGGTGCCCTGCTGCGGCAGCATCGACCCCGGCACGCTGCCCAGGGCCAGCAGGAACAGCAGGACCAGCGCGATCCGCATCGAGGTGAGCTGGCGCCACACCCACTTCAGCCAGTCAGCGAGCCCGAATGTACCGCTGCCCGGCGAGGCTGGGCCCGGGCGCGGCTGGTCGTCCCGTTCGGCCGCCGGGTCGAAGGGATCTGTTTCCGGTGCACGCACATCGGTCATCAGCTAGCCCCCCGCCTTCGTGGTGACCTTCGCGAGGATCGCGGTCAGTTCCGGATAGGTGGCGGTGCCGAAGACCGCGCCCGCGATGTGCCCGGTACGGTCGATCACCAGCGTGGTCGGGGTTCCCTCGAGCGGGACCACCGCGGTGAAATCTAGGGCGATCTCCTGGCTGGGATCGTTCACGCTCGGATACGTGATGCCGAAGTTGCGGGTGAACGCCTCGGCGCTGGCCGTCGTATCACGCTCGTCCACGCCGAGGAAGGTCACGGCCGCCGACTGGTACTGCTTAGCCATCACGGCCAGCGCCGGGGCCTCCTCGCGGCACGGATCGCACCACGAACCCCAGAAGTTGAGCACGACCACCTGGCCCCGGTAGGAGGAGAAGCTCAGCTTCGAACCGGTCAGCGTGGTGCCGGTGAACTCGGGCGCCAGCGGGCGGTGCCCGGCCGCGTAGATTATCGCGCTGGCGTTGCCGCCGACATCGGTCACGCCGCTGTTCCCGCCGCCGGCCCAGCCGGCCACCAGCACCACGGCCAGCAGCACCCCGGTGAGCACGGCCACCACCAAGACGAGCGTGCGGCGTCTAGCCCTCAACCACGGGGCTCTCAACGCGGGGCTCAGCACAGGCAGACCCTTGCGATCTCCTACAGGGGGTAGTACCGCACTATTGTGCCGCATCGCCCTGGGTGACCTGTCTCCGGGCCGGCACCGTGTAG
>JBAUAY010001275.1:0-3631 GCA_049676235.1 Streptosporangiaceae bacterium | reverse complement strand
AGTGGATGATGAGCACGCAGCACACCAGGGCGAGCACGGCCAGGGCCAAGCGCACTCCGTCGCTTCCGCGCCGGCGTCGCTGGCCGTCGCCGACCGGAGCGAACATGACCGAACGCCAGTCACTCAGCAGGTGCTGCTCGGGAACGGAGCCCGTATCCTCTACGAGGTCTTCAGCCACGCAGGACCAACCGCCTCCCCAGCTACCGGCCGCCGGGGTTTCCTGGAGCCGCGGCAACTTAGGCCGGGCTGATCTTGTTGGGCACGCCCGGTTCCCCTTGCCCCTACGAGACGCCAGGAACGAGGACGCTGTCCAGATGGAGCGACCGCAGGCGGACCTGAATCCGTGCCGCGTCGACACCTGGGGAATCGAACGATAAGTTACCACGCTCCTGCTGGCATCACCTTCCGCGACTAGGCCACGCGGACCGAACCCCCGAGGACGGCCAGCGGACCGCTGAGGGCGACGCCCGAGCCGTCCCGCCGACCGACCGGGGCGGGCAGCTGGACCGGCGCGCCGCTATCGGTCGCGCCCACCGCCGGGGCCGGCCCGGCCCAGGCCGTCACCAGCATGTCCTCACCCTTGAGGAACCGGTGGCAGCGCACGCCGCCGGTAGCCCGGCCCTTGCCGGGGAACTCGTGCAGCGGGGTCACCTTGACGCTGCCGGCCGCCGCTCCGGGCAGGGCCGACGCGCTGCCCGCCACGGTGACCACGACGGCGGGGGAGTAGGTTCCCGGCGGTCCGGAAGGCGTCCCGGCCGCCGCGTCCGCGTCCACCGCGCCGAACCACACCACCGAGGCCCCCGCCGTCAGCCGGACGCCGGTCATGCCACCGGCCGCCCGGCCCTGCGGGCGGACCGAATCAGCGCCGAACCAGAGCAGCTGCGCGTCCGAGGTGATGAACACCAGCTCCGCCGATTCGGCGGGTAGCTGCACCGCCCCCACCACCCGGTCGCCGTCCTTCAGCGTGATCAGCTCGAACTCGTCCCGGTTCTGCGGGTAGTCCGGCAGCACCCGTTTGACCACGCCCTCAGCGGTACCCAGCGCGACGCCACCCCGAAGACCCCGAAGACCCCCGAGAGCATCGGGAACGTCGACCGCGCAGAGCCCGACCACCGTCTCACCCCGCGGCAGCGCGGTGAACTCGGTGACCGGCGTGCCGCCCGCCAGCGACGTGGCGCCCGCGCCCGGAGGCATCGCGGGCAGTTCGAGCACGTTGAGCTTGACCAGCCGCCCGGCCGAGGTCACCAGCCCGATCGTGCCGCGTACGGTGGCCCGCACCGCGGAGATGACGACGTCGTGGGCCACGCGAGTCGCGTCACCGGGGGGAGGAACCAGGGCCCGTTCGGGATAATCACCCGGAACCGGACCGGTTACGGCCACCCGGGCCATCAGCCCGGTCGCGGACATCAGCACCACGCACGGGTCGTCGGCCACCTCCAGCGGGACCGCCGCGGCCCGGGCTTCCCCGCCGCCCTCGAGCAGGACCGTGCGCCGCGGGGTGCCGAACTTCTTGGCCACCTCGGCCAGCTCACCGCTGACCACCTCGCGCAGCCGGGCGTCCGATTCCAGGATCTCGGTCAGCGCGGCGATCTCGGCCCGCAGCTCGTCCTGCTCGCGTTCGAGTTCGAGCCGGTCGTATCGGGTCAGCCGGCGCAGCGGCGTGTCCAGGATGTATTGCGCCTGGATCTCGGACAGCTCGAAGACGGCCGTCAGGCGCTGCTTCGCCGCGGCCGCGTCGTCGGACGAGCGGATGACCGCAATAACTTCGTCGATGTTGAGCAGCGCGATGAGCAGGCCGTCGACCAGGTGCAGGCGCTCGGTGCGCTTGCGCCGCCGGTACTCGGTCCGCCGCCTGATCACCTCCAGCCGGTGCGCGACGTAGATCTCGAGCAGTGCCTTCAGGCCGAGTACCCGCGGCTGCCCGTCGACCAGGGCGACGTTGTTGATGCCGAACGTCTCCTCCATCGGCGTCAGCCGGTACAGCTCGGCCAGGACGGCGTCCGGGTTGAAGCCGCTGCGGATCTCGATCACCAGATGCAGGCCGCGTTTCCGGTCGGTGAGGTCCTTCAGGTCGGCGATGCCGTTCAGCTTCTTGGCCTGGACCAGGTCCTTGATCCGGGCCATGACCTTTTCCGGGCCGATGCTGTAGGGAAGCTCGGTGACCACGATGCCGGTGCGCCGGGAGGTGATCTGCTCGATCGTGGCCGTCGCCCGGGTGCGGAAGATACCGCGCCCGGTCTCGTACGCCTCCCTGATGCCTTCCAGCCCCACAATGCGCCCGCCGGTGGGCAGGTCAGGCCCCGGCACGAAGCGCATCAGGGCCTCCAGCGACGCGTCCGGGTTCTTGATCAGAAACCGGGCCGCCGCGATGACCTCGCCGAGGTTGTGCGGCGCCATGTTGGTGGCCATCCCGACCGCGATCCCGGCCGTGCCGTTGACCAGCAGGTTCGGGAGGCCCGCGGGCAGCACGTCCGGTTGCTGCTCGCTGCCGTCGTAGTTCGGGATGAAGTCGACGGTGTCCTCGTCGATGGAGGCGACCATCTCCATCGCCGCCGCGGTCAGCCGGGCCTCGGTGTAGCGCATCGCGGCGGGCGCATCGTCGCCGCCCAGGCTGCCGAAGTTCCCGTGGCCGTCCACCAGCGGCAGCCGCATCGCCCAGGGCTGGGCCATCCGGGCCAGCGCGTCGTAGATGGCCGAATCGCCGTGCGGGTGCAGGCGGCCCATCACCTCGCCGACGACCCGGGCGCACTTGACGTGGCTGCGGTCCGGGCGCAGGCCCATCTCGTTCATCTGGTACAGGATCCGGCGCTGTACCGGCTTCAGGCCGTCCCGCGCGTCCGGGAGGGCGCGCTGGTAGATGACGCTGTAGGCGTACTCGAGGTAGCTGCCGCGCATCTCCTCGGCGACATCGATGTCGACGATGTTCTCTTCGAAATCCTCGGTGGGCGTGGTCGTACCGCCTCGTCGTCCTGCCATACCGAACATTCTGCCGTGCCGGCGGGACCCGCGGGGACAAGGCGCGCCAGCTTCAGGTGAGGCGTCAGGTGGCCGAGAAGCCGCCGTCCACGTACAGCGTCTGCCCGGTCACGTAGTCACTGGCCCGGGAGGCCAGGAACACGGCCAGCCCAGCGAAGTCGGCAGGCTCCCCGTTGCGCCCGATCATCGTCCGGGCCGCCATTGCCGCCATCCGCTCCGGGTCGGCGGCCACGGCCGCGTTGAGCCGGGTCGCGACGAACCCCGGGCATACCGAGTTGCAGCACACGCCGGACCGCGCCCACGCCTCGGACTGCGATCGGGTCAGCGCGGCCAGGCCGCCCTTGGACGCCCCGTACCCCCCGCTGTTAGCGAACGCCCGCTGGGCCTGCTGCGAGGTCACGTTGATGATCCGGCCCCAGCCGCGGGACGCCATCGACGGCCCGAACCGCTGGCCGAGCAGGAACGGCGCGGTCAGGTTGACCGCCATGGTCAGGTCCCAGTCCGCCACAGTGAGCGAAGAAAGAGGCGGCCGCAGGTTGATCCCCGCGCAGTTGATCAGGATGTCCGGCGGCCCGAACGCCGCGGCCGCCTCGTCCGCCGCCCGCTCAAGCCCGGCCCGGTCGGCCAGGTCCGCGCTGACCGCCGACGCCTGGCC
>JBAUAY010001274.1:0-4527 GCA_049676235.1 Streptosporangiaceae bacterium | reverse complement strand
CCTCGACGGCGTCATGCAAGCACCCGGCGGCCCCGACGAGGATCCCGGCGGCGGCTTCGCCCACGGCGGCTGGTCATTCCCGTACGGAGACCCGGACTTCGGGGCGGCCATGACCGGCTGGTTCGCCCATGCCGACGCATTCCTCCTCGGCCGCATGACCTATCAGATCTTCCGCGGCCACTGGCCGCACGTCACCGACGCCGACGACCCGATCGCCAGCAAGCTCAACGCGCTGCCGAAATACGTCGCCTCCACGACGCTGGCGTCGGTGGACTGGCACAACTCCTACCTTCTCGGCGGCGACGTCGCGGCCGAGGTCGCCAAGCTCAAGCAGCAGCCGGGAAACGAGCTGCAGGTACACGGCAGCGGCGCGCTCGCCCAGACGCTCATCGACCACGACCTCATCGACGAGTACCGCCTGCTCTTCTTTCCCGTGCACCTCGGCTCCGGCAAGAAACTGTTCCGCGACGGCACCCGGGCCGCGGCCCTGCGGCTCACCGGCGCCACGACGACGAGCACGGGCGTCATCATCGCCACCTACGAACCTGCCGGACCGGTACGGCACGGCTCCTATGCGATCGACGAGCCCTGAGCCTTCGCCAGGCCGGGTTCTGAGCCTAGGTCCTACGCATGAGGTGGGTGGGCCTGCGGGATGTGGCGCTGCTACTCGGGTGTTCCTGTGGCCGGCTCTTGTGCCCGCCCGCTGAACAGCTCGGCGTAGTCGTAGGCGGCCTCGGGCTTGGCCCGCACCGCTGCGTCGATCATCTTGGCGTCCGCGCCGACGAGGATCCGCCAGGCCCCGGCCCGCACTCCGTCGAGGATGACGGTCGCTGCCTCAGCCGCGCTGACCGGCGCCTTGTCGCGGAAGTCGGCGTTCGCCCGCACCAGCATCTGCCGCAGGTCATCGGCTGACGCGCCCTCGGGCAGGGCGCCGACGCCGATCAGCTTGGCCTGCACGTCGCGGGGGATCAGCTCCTCCAGCTGGGCGTCGCTCATGCGCTCCGGCCCCGGCAGGCCACGGGCCCGCAGGCTGTTCGCGATGATGTCCGTACCCACATGCCCCGGCATCACGACGGCGACCCGGACACCGGGCGCGTTGGCGCGCAGGTCTTCGATGAGCGCTTCCGAGAAGCCCCTCACGGCGAACTTGGCCGTGCTGTAGGCGTTGTTCGGCATACCGGGGCCCAGTGACGCCCAGAAGCCGTTCACGCTGCTGGTGTTGACCAAGACGCCGTCGCCGCTCGCGATGAGCAGGGGCAAGAACGCGCGGGCACAGTAGTACGCACCCCACCAGTCAACGGCGAAGGTACGCTCCCACACCTCCCGGGGACCGCTGACGAAGCTTTCGCCGCCGCCGATGCCGGCGTTGCTGAAGACCAGATCGACGTGATCGCTGGCGTGCTCCTCGAGCAGCTCATCGCGGAACCGCAGCACCTGAGCCTCGTCGGAGACATCGCAGGCATGGCCGGTGACCCGGACGCCAGGCGGGGCGCCCGCCCGAGCCATGGCCACGGTCTCCGTCATGGCGTCCGCGTGCCAGTCGCAGGCCGCGACCGAGCATCCCTGCGCTGCCAGCTGGCGGACCAGTTCACGGCCCATACCCGAGCCACCGCCGGTCACCACCGCGAGTTTCCCCGTGAACGAGTCCACAGCCCGACACCTCCTACCGGTCATGCATGGCCAGCGAACACCGGCCGGGAACTCCTCGAGCCGGAACGAGGGGCCGGTTCACTAAAAGTGATATCACTATGATAGATGAAATTCAAGTTAGGTAGGCGACCAGAACGTGGATTTACTAGTCGCGCTGATACGAATAGGGCATGGCTACCCGGCTGCTGCTCGTGCACAGTCCGCTGGTCGGGCCGGCGACCTGGGATCTGGTCGCGGCTGACCTGGCCGGGCGCGGCGCCGAGGTGGGCGTCCCCGACCTGACGGGAACTGTCGCGGCTGGGCCGCCGTACTGCTTGCGCCAGGCCGAGGTGATAGCCCGCGGTGCGTCCGGCCAGCCCGCGATCCTCATCGGTCACAGCGGCGCAGGACCATTGCTGGCCGCGGCGGGCACCATCATCGATCAGGTCCGGGGTTGCGTCTTCGTCGACGCTGGCCTTCCGACCCCGGGGCAGAGCTGGATGGAAACCGCGCCTCCCGAGCTGGCCGCCCAGCTGAGGGACATGGCTGATAATCAGGGCTGGCTGCCGCCCTGGCCGCAATGGTGGGGCGATGAGACCCTGACCGAGCTGATTCCGGATCCAGCCATGCGCCGGCATTTCGTGGCCGACTGCCCCCGGCTGCCATTGGCCATGTTCGAAGAAGTTCACCCGCCAGTGCCGCAGTGGCCTCAGGCCCCCGCCGCTTACCTGCAGCTGAGCGAGGCATACGAGGACCAGACGGCAACCGCGCGGGAACTCGGCTGGCCCGTGGCCGAACGGGTGAGCCACCACCTCGCGCCGCTGACAGACTCTGCCCTGGTCGCCGAATCGCTGCGTGAACTGCTCGGTCAACTCCGCCCATAAGCAGGCCCACCCCGAAATGTGGAAATGGGTGAGCTAGACGTATGCCGCAGACCACTGCCGGGTGTGCCTACGCGCGCGGGCGGATGGGTTCGATGGGCTCGGTGCGATGTCGGCGTGGGCCTGACCACAGTGCGGGCACCGCGTCGACGGCGGCGGCCACCGCGTACGCAGCCTGCTCGTAGTTGATCCGCCAGCCGGCGAAGTCCGGCCATGCCTCGGCGGGGTCGCGCTCGATCGGGAAACCGACCTCGCGCATCCGGGTGACCGCGGCGAGGAACTCCTCATAGGTCAGGCTTATCCGGCCTTCTGGGTCGGGCTCCTCGGGTACGTGGATGCCCATCGCCCGGGCGATCCGGTTGAAGCACAGGAATCCGCCGCGCAGGCACAGCCGGGCGGGCACCACCGGCGCCGACCCGGGCGACAGGGCCAGGAAAAGCGCCGCGGAGTCCAGCACGGCCAGCAGCCCGGTCACCCAGGACGACAGCGGCCCAGGTGAACGGAACCGCACCAGCGGCAAGTAGGTGGTGTGGCTTTCCGCGATGTCCGCGGCCCAGCGTTCCCACTGGGCATACAGATCGGGCATCGTCCCCAGGGTCGACATGCCCGATCCCAGCGCGTAGTGGGTGCGCGCCAGCAGCTCCGGGCCCCACGACGGAACGCCGGCCCTCGAGTTCAGTAGCGCCACCTCGGTCTCCCTGCGGTTGAACGCCGAATACAGCGTCGGCAGGTAGGCGATCTGCAGTGTCACGATCACCAGGCCGGTCGCCGAGGCCAGGAAGACGATCGCCGCCGGCACGGCGCCGACCGGCTCGGCGAATCCCAGGGTGAACAGCGAGGACCCGGCATCGGTAAACGCCGACGCCACGCCGCGGGTGGCGAAGGGCCACAGCAGCAGCGCGAACCCGGCATAGGAAATCCCCAGCCAGGCGGCCAGCTGCGCCAGCAAGATCGCCGCCGGCTGAGTGGCGAGCAGCCGGTCACGCCGCTTGTACTCGGCGACGGCGAGGTCCTTCCGCTGAGCGGCGAGCCGCCGGTCGTGCCGTTGGTACTTGGTGATGACCCCGTCCGCCAGCCCGAACGCCCCGTTCACGATCCGGTCCACCCACCGGGTCAGCCAGCCGCTGACCGAACGCGACACGATCAGCGTTCCGGTGACGCTAGTCCACGCCGCGAGCACGAGCAGGCCGCCGACCACCGCAGCCACCAGCCGACCCGCCATCGGCATCACCATGGGTTCTCCTCCGCGTCAACAGCTATGCCAAAACCTATCCAGGCCCGGCTGGCCGGCGCAGCGCTGCCCAGACGAACACCTGGGCGGGCCATCTCGGCGGCACGGTCATCATGAGGATCGAGCCCGGAATCATAGGTTCCGCGGTCCCGGGCCCTCGCCGCTGAGGATGTCGTCGGGGTTCATCAGCTGGCAGAGCTTGAGGGACAGGCACCCGCAGCCGATGCAGCCAGTCAAGCGGTCCCGAAGGCCCTGGAGTTGGCTGATCCGCTGGTCGAGGTCTTCCCGCCAGACGGCGGACAGGCGGGCCCAGTCCCGCCGGGTCGGCGTGCGCCCGCTCGGCAGCTGATCCAGCGCCTCCTTGATCCGGCGCAACGGTATCCCGGCACGCTGCGAAGCGCGTATGAACGCCACCCGGCGCAGCGTAGCCCGCGGGTATCGCCGCTGGTTGCCGGGCGTCCGGCGGCTGGTGATCAGGCCCTCCGCCTCATAGAAGTGCAGCGTCGAGACGGTCACGCCGCTGCGGGCCGCTAGCTGCCCGACGGTGAGCTCTGAGGGCTCTGAGGAGGACCGCGTCATCGCCTTGACCTCATGATTACTTGAGGTTTTAGTGTAGGCCCGCAGACCCGTAAGGTGGCGGCGGCCCCAGGGACCGCGCAGTTATGACTGGACGGGGCTGGTCGGGGCGGACCGGCTGATGAGGTCGCGGGCGACCTGCCGCCATACCTGGCAGCGCGCTGGCCTGACCGGCAGGCCGAAGCTCTGGGCGTAGGCCTCGAGCCGGGG
>JBAUAY010001273.1:0-4275 GCA_049676235.1 Streptosporangiaceae bacterium | reverse complement strand
CCGGGTCCAGCCGACGCCGCCTGCTCGCCATCCATCTCTCCCAACCCGGATCGTAACCCCCGGCAAGAGTAAGAGCCAGCAGATACTCTCGCGAGGTGTTCTCGGCCCCGCCTACCTCAGGCAGTTTTTCACCAGCGTGCGAACCGTGGCCACGCTGTCTGTTCCTCGTCACAGTCCCGCGGACGGACTGCCGCTCAAATGTGCTCAATCTGCGTGCCCGAGCTGACGGTTGCGAAGGACGCGGTGGCCGCACCTAACGCGGCTACGCGCGTCCGGCAATGTCATCTATCTCTGTACCGTCCCCGTGCAGGCGGTCAAACCTGCATGAATATCCGCACCCACCCGGTGTAGGCGACGTCCGCACATGCCGCGTGGAGTGCGTGCGGCGCAAGCTCAGGGAAGATCACTCCGGCTGAGCTGACATCATGGAGGCAAATGAGCAAGTCACCTTCCCGCCGCTTCCGTGTGACCGTTACCCAGCTGCCGGTCACCCGTTGCCAGATCTGCCACTGCACCGTGGCGTACCGGCCCGGCAGCCTCGTGAGGTCCTGACCGAGCACTACCGCCGAGCCCATCCGGAAGCGCTCGGCGTCCCTTCCCAGTAGCCCTCCGCGGGCTGCCCGAGTTATCACGCAGTACCTTCATCGGCGTCGATTACCCCGGACAACCTTGCGGGAGCCGGGCGGGGGAGCGTCAGCGGTCACGGAGTGTGGCCACCCCTCGTGAGGGCTCGCACATAGAGCCGGAGATCTGCGCGGCCAGCAACAGGCTTCAGCAATTCTTGTTATCGGCGCAGAACTCGCGCATCGGTACAGAATCAGTCCGCAACTGGTGCCTGCGCTCGGCGGTGGTATGCGGCTTGGCGGTTCCCCGCCTTTGCGGCCTGCACATATCAACCGCGCCTTCTTTGCCCGTGCTGGGCGCGCTCGGGGCCCTACATGCAGTCCAGGTCAAAAGGCTTGCCGAGTGTCGCTACGACTGCCGCCCCGCTCCTCCCTTCAAGATGCCGCGGGTTGCAGTAGACCAGGTCAGACAGCCGGCGCTTGAGCTACAGGTCGGCCGTAGGTCACGGCCTCGCGCACCTCCCGGGGCAGAGACTGGGCGAGTTGCGCGTCGGGCTGGGCGCCGAGTGAGTCGTTGATCGTAGAAAATGCCAGCCGAAGGGCCACGAAGGCGGTGATGGCGAAGATCTGCCCGTCATCGAGCCCGGAATCGCGGAGCGCCTGGATGTCGGCGGGCATGGTCGCGTTCGGGTCCCTGGCGACCTTCCGGGCCCATGCGGCCATGGCCTTCTCCTGGTCCGTCAGCCCGGCGTCGCTGCCGTTCAGGACTCCTGCCGCGACAGCGGCGTCCGACGCATGGCCCAGCTTCCCGCCCCACGCCAGCGAGCAGTACGAGTCACCGAGGGCCGAGGCGGCGGCGGTCACCAGGACCCCGCGCTGACGGAAGGTCAGGCCGCTCGGCGTGAATGCCTCAGACATCAACCCGAACAGCTGCTTCAGGGTGTCTGGCTGGTGCGCCCACAGCCGGGACACGTTCCACACGTAGCCGCCGTCTGCGAGGTCTTCGTCGTAAAGTGCCTGCACTTGGGGGGACACCGGGGGTTCTTGGAGAAAGCTGCCGGTCATGCGCCTTCTGCTCCTTCGGGTTTACGGGCCAGGTAGCCCACGACGTTAATGTCGGCCCGCAGAGGCAAGCCATCCCGCAGCTGCTCCTGAGCCTGCTCCACAGCCGCGCGATGGAACTCAACCTCACCGACGTTCTGGATGGCCTCATAAGCCGGCCCGGTAGCGGCCAGCGCACGCGCGTACAGGTCTGGGTCTGCGAACTCCCAGGCGAACGGAACGTCCAGGCGCTCGACATCGAGGAATCCGTATGACTGCAGGAGTTGCTCGCCCGCACCAGGCCGGCCCAGCGACACCATCACAGCCTGGTTGCCGACCTTCTCCGCCGCAGCCAGGCGGAACGGCGCCAGGGCCCAGGCTCCAGGGGACACCTTCAGGTGACCCCACACCGTGATCCCGACGCGTCCGCCGGGGCGAAGGACCCGGTGTATCTCGGCCACCGCGCCGGGCGTGGTGCCCCAGATCCCCCTGAAGCTAGTGACAACATCGAACGACGCCGCCTCCCACGGCAGGGCGTGCATATCGCCGACCCTGATGTCGCATCCGGGGTTCCGGTCCCGGGCCACCACCACCAGCCTGGCCGAGGCGTCGATACCGAAGCAGGAAGCGCCGCGCAGGCGAGCCAGCTCGACGGCGAGCCCGGACCCGCATGCCACATCGAGCAGCCGGTCCCCGGCATCGACGCCGAGCCGATGGTGCACAGCGACGTACTCCCGGCAGTTGCCCGGCTCGCTGAGCGTCGCGAAATCCACCGCCTTACGGCCCCATCCCTCGTCCACCATCGCCCACTGGGCAGAGTCTGTGCCCGGCCTCGTCATTGCCGCTCCTCTGCTCGCCAGGTCTCCCGCTGCCCTGTCGCCGGTCCGCCGGGCCGCCCGGCAGGGCGCGTATGCCAGCGGGGTGGGTTGGCAGGCAAGGCGTGCCCGGCTTAGGTAGGACGGATCGGTGTACCTGTGGAGGTACTAGTTTGCGGTCGGTGGTTGTTCCCGGGCAAGCTTGGGAGGTGTCCCGCGCGTTGGAGTGTTGTCTGCGCTCGCGTCGCGCTGGGCCTGCTGGACCGTAGACGAGCGAATATCCGGCGCGATGACAGGCGTACAGACCCTCGCCCTCCGTGATACAAATCGCGTCCCAGTGACTGCTACGGCAGGCCGACTGATCCACCGATAAAGATGCCAAGCCCGAGAGAGTCTCCTGTGAGGCCGCAACCTAAGGCGCTCTGACCAGCAACGAAGGGACAAAACGGCAGGAGGCTGGCTCTCATTGCGGCTCTCGCCACTAGACACAATTTCGAAAATGTCGTGGGCCGTACTGGATTTGAACCAGTGACCTCTTCCGTGTCAGGGAAGCGCTCTCCCGCTGAGCTAACGGCCCTCAGTGCCTCGCCGAGATGCTACCAGAGCCGGGCCCTCTCGGCGCGCCGCCAGCACCGCACCAAGACACGGCCACGCCGCCCAACGATGATTCCGGGACCGCCGTGAAGTCCTACCTCCCACAAGCAAGGAGAACTCCCATGACCAGCCCAGAGCCGAAGTCCGCCGACCTGATCGCCGCCGACCCCACCACCGTTCTGCCATGGGAACTCACCCGCGCCGTTCTCGCCGACACCCGCCTGTACTGGCTGGCGACCGTGCACCCGACCGGCCGGCCGCACGTGCGCCCAGTGCTGGCCGTCTGGGTCAACGGTGCCCTCTACAGCACCTCAACCAGGGCTTCCTGCAAGGGCCGGAACCTGGCCGCCGACCCCCGCTGCACGGTCACGGCCCGGACCGACGACATGGATGTGGTCCTTGAGGGGAACGCGACGCAAGTGACCAGCGAAGCCGTGCTTCAGCAAATAGCAGAGGTGTACCGGGCCAAATACGGCTGGCCCGTCACCGTGACCGGAGGCGCCTTTGACGCCCCCTACGGCGCGCCCACGGCGGGCCCGCCGCCCTATCTCCCCTACGAGATCACGCCCGCTACTGTCTTCGCGTTCGGCACCGCCGAGGGGTACGGCAGCCGGACGACCCGCTACCGGTTCTGACCGTATCCAGCCATGGTGCTGACCGTATCCAGCTACAGTTCTGACCGTATCCACGCAGCCGGTAAGGCTCCTACTCCGCCAGCACCCGCGGCAGCCCGAACCGGGCCATGTTGCTGTTGTCGACGAAACGGGTGATGGCGGAAATCTGGTCCCCCTGCAGGGTCAGCACGATCAGCCCGTGCGCGCGGAATACCGGCGCCTGGGCGTCCTGCAGGTAGCACCCGAAGGCGGGCTGGCCGTTGGCCCGGGTCGGGATCAGCCGGTACTGCCTCGGACCCCGCCAGGTGTTGATGTCGCGCAGGAAGTCGGCGATGGCCTCGTGGCCCTGGAACTCCAGCGTGACCGGCGGCATCGTGAACCAGGCGTCGTCGGTCAGCAGCGCGACCACGCCGCCGATGTCATTGGCGGCGAAGGCGGTGGCGAACCGCGTCGCGATATCCCGCTCCCGGGCCGAACGAGGCAGTGCTGCGCGCTCCCGACCCGGGCCGGGCAGCCGGCTCTCCATGGTGGCCCTGGCCCGCTGCAGCGCGCTGTTCACCGAGGCCTCGCTGCTCTCCAGCATGTCCGCCACTTCCGATGAGCGGAACCCGAGCACGTCCCTGAGCACGAGCACGGCCCGCTGCCGCG
>JBAUAY010001272.1:0-4257 GCA_049676235.1 Streptosporangiaceae bacterium | reverse complement strand
GCGGGTGCTGGCCGGCACGGCGGACGTGGACGCCGTCGTCGCAACCGCGCGCCAGTTTGCTGCGGCGGGCTTCGGCGCGGAGGGCGCCCGGCTGGCGGGACAGGCTGCCATCCGCGCCACCGACCGCAAGGCGATGACCACCCTGCTGGAATGCGCCCGCCTGGTGCGCCCGGATGGCTCCACGCAAGCCGGCCACCCGGCACCGGTGGCGGTACCGGAGCCTGCCGTCCCGGGCGGGGATCCGCCGCGGCAGGCTGAGGTTCCCCCGCGGCCCGGCGGAAGCCCGCGGCCGGCCGGGAGCCAGCACCTCGGCGTCCCGTCCGCTGCCATGCTGAGCGCCAGGGAACAGGAGATCGCGCGGCGGGTGCTGACCGGGCTGACCTACAAGGAGATCGGTGCCCAGCTGTTCATCTCGGCCAAGACCGTGGAACATCATGTGGCCCGGATCCGCCGACGGCTGGGCGCGACGAGCCGTCGCGAGCTGTTCGGACATCTGCAGGTCATGCTCGCCCCGGAGAATGGACCGGACTAACGGCGGGCTGCGCTCACCGGCCGGGCAGCGCGTGCAGGATCCCCTCACAGCTGCGCACCACCGTCCGGGCCGCGTCGGCGAAAGCACGCGGGAAGACCGGATTCTCACTGAGCCGCCGCCATCGCTCCAGCGTCTCCAGCGCCACCGCGCGCAGCGTCGCGGGATCGGTGTCGTCGACAAGCCCGAGCCGCCGGGCCGGGATCGTCCCGTTCGCGCCGAGCAGCCGCTCCGCTTCCGCGCGGTAGGCGTCGGGGAACGTTACCGCCGACGAGCGGACCGCGGCCAACAGCCTCATCTCGGCGAACTCGTGACTGCCGGCCAGGATCCGCTCGACCTCGGCGAGCAGACTGCGGCCCTGCGGTGCGGGCTCGCGCCTGAGCACGAAATCCACGGCGAGCAGCGCTGACCGCGCCTTGAGCAGGTCGCGGCGTTCCGTGAACCGGCTGGCGAGCGAACTGCGCAACTCGTCGAGACCGCTGCGGCGTACCAGTTCGGCGGCGAGCAGGTCTGGGCTGTTGCTGCCCTGCCGGACCAGCGTGGTGGCCAGCCGCACCCCGAACAGGCCGAAGCGGTCAAGCAGGGCGCGCCTGCTGTCGAGTGGGAGCAGGGCGTCCTCACGCGGGCCCGGATGCGCGAAGCGGTCGACGGACAGCAGCATGGCTTCCGTGTCATCGCGGGGGGCGCTGGCCAGCCTCGAGAAGGCCCGGAACTCGTCCTGCCGCAGCGAGCGGCCGGTCTGTGCGAGCAGCCCGGCCACCGCCACGACATCCTGGCATAGGCCGAGCAGCCGGGGATCGGATCGGTACCGGGCGGCGACACGGCGGGCCGACATCAGCGCGTCCAGCCTGCCGCCGCCGATCTCGTCGGCCCGCGAGAGCACCGCGATCGCGTTCAGCCCGCTGGCTCTGGCCGCGCCGTATTCGCTGAATGCCTCCAGGAATTCGAAGTCCGTGGCGTGCAGATGCCGCATTAGGTAGACGACGGCGTCGGCGGCGGCTGGCTCGTCCTCCGGCAGCAGGAAGGCTGCCGACCGCTCCGAGTTCTCGGTCGTGAGCGACCCGATCCCGGGGGTGTCGATCAGCGTGGTGGCCTTCAGCTGCCGCGACGGCCAGTCCACCACGAGCCGGTCGACCTCGGCGGCCGGGGTGGCGCCCAGCTCGATGATCAGCCTTCCGTCGCGCCGGCTGGCCGGCAGCTGCCGCGGCGCGCCCAGCTTCGGGTACAGCGTCAGCCGCGGCGCGTTCGCGTACTGGTACCAGGTGACCAGCTTGGTGCATTCCGCCGCGTCCGTCGCAGCGACCATCTCGCCGACCATGGCGTTGAGCAACGTCGACTTGCCCGCCTTGACCTTGCCCGCGATGGCGACCCGCAGCGGGGCGTCGATGCGGTCCAGTTCCCGGCGCAGCCACCGCTGGGTCTTGGGCGACCCCCGGTACGCCTCGATGGCGCGCTCCAGCAGTCGGCGGGCGGTCGACGAGAGGTCCGACGCGCTGGTCACCGTGCCCAGAGGCCCGACCTATTCAGCCTCAAGCGCCAGCGCCTGCCCTTCGTGTTCCAGCGCGGCGATCCGCTCGAGTTCCGCGTGCAGGTCGGCGATGCGCTGCTGCCGCTCCGCCTCACCGGTCTGCAGGGCTCGTTCCGTCGCGATCAGCGACTCCTGCGCCGACCGGACCAGCTCATCGCTCCGGGCCATGAAGTGATCCCGCAGATCACGTTGCATATAGCGGAGCATGTCCCGTGATTGCTTGCCCACCTGGAAGGAAACGTCGTCCACGTAGCGGCGCACTGTGTTCTTGGCCTCCATCCGGCGCCGGTCGAGTAGGCGCCGGCTCTCGTCGCGGACCATTTTACCGCCCATGAGCAGCCCGGCCGCGGCCGAGAACGGATTCAGCAAGCTCAGGCCGATGAACGTGGAGGCCATACCCGCCATCAGGGTGCCTATGTAACCACCGCGCAGCCCGACGAACGCCCGCTGGCCGACACCGAACTTCTCTCGGCCCGGCTGCTCCAAGTCAGCGATCATCTCCGGCATCGCGGCCCGGGCCGTGCGCAGCTGGGGCAGCGCCTGGGCACTGTCCTCCTCGAATAGGTCGGCCACCTGGGCGGCCAGCCAGCGCGCCCGCTCGGTGGCCCACAGGAAGTTCGCCGACACGGCCGCGGCGGCCTGCTCCTCCATCTGCGTGGCGAACTGGTCCCAGATCTTCCCGGGGTCGGCACCGTCCAGCACCTTCTCCGCTTCCCTGACGACGACCCGCATCCGGTCCCGTAGGTCGTGGTCGACGTCGGCGTAGAGGTCGGCGACCCCGTCATTCAGTACCTGGGACCAGCGCGCGCCGCGGTCTCTCAGGTCATCCGCCCGTTGCCTGGCCTGCTCCAGCTCGGCGACCAGCCGGGCAGCCTGCCCTGGATCCTCGCAGGCGGCCAGCTCGGCGCGCATGCCGGTGGCCAGCTGGGCGGTGATCGTCACGACATCGTTGGCCGCAGCCCGGTTGGCCAGCCGATCGGACTGCCCGAGTACGCGCTCGCGCAGGAAGGTGATCAGGGCGGGGAAACCCGATTCAGCGTTGAGCGCGTGGTCCCGGGCCCGCAATGAGTGCAGCCGCAACATCGAGGATGCGGGCAATAGCTCCGCGTCGATGCCGGCGGTGCGCAGGTGCCTGCGGTCTAGTTCGGCGATCCACTGCCAGCGTGGGTACAGGTCGATCTTGGTGAGTACGCAGGCGACGTTCGGGCAGGCCAGTGCCGCCTGACGCAGAAACTCAAGCTCGGGGCGGCTGTACTCGGCCGCCGCGTCAGACACCAACAGGATCGCGTCCGCGCTGGGCAGCATGGCCATCGTGGCGGAGCCGTGCACCGAGCCGAGGCCGCCGACGCCCGGCGTGTCCACCAGCTCAAGGCCGTCGGCGAGGATGTCCCGGGGAATCCCGGCCTCCGCATACTTCAGGCCCGCGTGGTTGCCCGGGTTGCCGGCCTCGGAGACGTGGCTGGCGAGCTGCTCGATCGGTACCTGAAGGCGTTCTTCCTGCTCGTCAGCGCCGCCGCCCCAGGCGCCGCGGATCAGTGTCGCCGACGGGTGGTGCGCGTACCGGACCACGGTCGGCACCGAGGTCGAGATGTCGTCGTCGATCGGGCAAATCGGGGCGTTGACCAGGGCGTTCACCAGCATGCTCTTGCCCTGCTTGAACTCGCCCACCACCAGGATGCGCACCCGCGGGTTGTGCAGGCGCTGCAGCGCCTGACGAGCCCGGACGGCGAGATCGGGCCGCTGGTATGCGGTCGAGGCCTGTAGCGCGAGCTCCACGGTCTGGATGGCCGGGGACGCGTCTCCGGCTACGGCGAGCCCCCCGCCGCCGGCGGCCGACGGGGTGCGCGTGGCAACGGCGTGCTCGCTCGCGGTGTCCCTCGGCATTGCTGCCTCCTCACGCCTTTGGCCCACCCGGGTAATCCCGGGTGGGCCAAAGAAGGATAACGCCGCTGCGTCAGCTGCTCAGAACAAAAGACCCAGAATGGCTTCGTGCCCCTCAAGGCCCGCGCAGGGGTCGTGGTGGTCGTGCTCGTGGTGGTCGTGCTCGTGGTGGTCGTGGTGGTGCTGGTCGTGGTGGTGCTGGTCGTGGTGGTCGTGGTGGTGCTGGTCGTGGTGGTGGTGGTCGTGGTGGCCCTTGTCCCAGCCGCCGGAGCCGCCGTTGCCGCCGGAGCCGCCGCTGCCGCCGGAGCCGCCGCCGAAG
>JBAUAY010001271.1:0-6402 GCA_049676235.1 Streptosporangiaceae bacterium | reverse complement strand
GGTCAGCGCCAGGTGCAGCCCCGGCGGCCGGTGCTCCAGCAGGAACCCGACCGACTCGTGCACCAGCGGCGAGCTGATCACGTGATAGTCATCCAGGACCAGCAGCAGCGCCTCATCTGCGTCAGGCTGGTCGACTACCTCGTTGATCAGGGCCGTCACCAGCGGCTCGAACGATGGTGGCGCGGGCGGCCCGAGCAGCGGGGCCATCCGCTCGCTGATCCCCGGCCGCACCCGGTCCAGCGCGGCCACCATATGCCGCCAGAACCGGGCTGGATCGTTGTCGCCAGCATCCAGCGACAGCCAGGCCACTGGATGCCGACCGCGCCGGACCCACTCGGCCAGCAGCACAGTCTTGCCGTACCCGGCCGGCGCGCAGACCAGGACCAGTCCGCGTCCCCGGCCCTCATCGAGCCGCTGCGCCAACCGCGGGCGCGGCACCAGATCCGGCCGCAACCCGGGCACGTTCAGCTTGGTGGCCAGCAGGACATCGCGCTCCGACGTTGCGGCCTCGGCTGCGGCCGACTCACCCATCGGTAACCTGCACGATCGGCGCCTCCAGCGCTCTGGCGTCGCTAGCCCGAACCCCATCGTAGTTATCAGCCGCCCGGTCTGAACTCGGGGCCCTGATCTGGGCGGCACCATCGTGCCGTCGCCGTCGCGAAAGATTCCACCCGCATGGGCACCTTCGGGTGACGCCGATCGCGTCCCGCGTTCGTAGCGTGCAGATCCACGGACCAAACCGAAGGACGGTACATGGGCTTGAACTCGCGCTACGAGATCCGGGTCAAGGGCATCCTCGACGGGCGGTGGACCGCCTGGTTCGAGGACCTCCAGATCACCAGCGACGGGGAGGAAACCGTCATCGCGGGCCCGGTCGCCGATCAGGCCGCCCTGCACGGGTTGCTGACCAAGGTACGCGACCTCGGGCTGTTCCTGATCTCGGTACGCCACCTCGATCCAGATTGACCATCGCGTGGCCGTCCGCGCGGGAAACACAGGAGGAGATCATGCATCCGGTCATCATGCGACAACTCGCTGCCGACCGCATCAAGGAGATACACGCGAAAGCAGAGGATGAACGCCTGGCCCGCCAGGCGCGCCGGGCCCGACGTCGAGCGGCGTCCAAGCCACCAGGGCTTCCGGTCAGCGGGACGCTCAGTTACGACGATCCCCGCCTGGACGCAGGCCAGCGGCCGCCCATGCACGAGCAGCCCAGCGCGCCGCCATTGCCGGTGCTGGCCGGCTCGCCGCCCGATAGCGGCGACGTCATCACGCGACGCGAAGCGCTGGACCACTGCCAGTGATCAGAGCGAAGCGGCAGGAGGCTTAATAGTGGTGTCGTCGCTGGCGTGCTCGGCGTCGCGACGCTGCTGCTCGACGCGGTCAGCCGAGAAAGGCGATGGGCCGACGGCCTGGGTGCAGGCGGTGAGCCAGGGCGGTGTGGCGGCGGCCGGCGCCCCTGGTGCGTACCGCGGCGGCCAGGGCGCGGCGGGAGCCGGCCAGCACGACCAGCTTCTTGGCCCGGGTCACCCCGGTGTAGAGCAGGTTGCGCTGCAGCATCATCCACGAGCTCGTGGTGAGCGGGATGACCACCGCGGGGTACTCGCTGCCCTGGGAGCGGTGGATGGTGACCGCGTAGGCGTGGGCCAGCTCGTCCAGCTCGTCGAACCCGTAGTCCACCGATTCGTCCTCGTCGGTGCGCACGGTCAGCGTGTGCTCCTCCAGGGACATCCCGGTGACCACCCCCACGGTGCCGTTGAAGATGCCCGCGGCGCCCTTGTCGTAGTTGTTGCGCAGCTGGGTGACCTTGTCGCCGATCCGGAACACCCGGCCGCCGTATCGCCGCTCGAGCCGCCCCTCGGCAAACGGGGTCAGGGCCTCCTGCAGGAGCAGGTTCAGGTTCCCGGCTCCGGCCGGGCCACGGTGCATCGGGCACAGCACCTGCACGTCCCGCCGCGGGTCCAGGCTGAACCTGGCCGGGATCCGTCGCGCCACAATGTCCACGACCAGCCCGGCGGTCTGCTCGGTGTCCTCGCAGCCGAACCAGAAGAAGTCGCCGAAGCCGCTCAGGGCGGGCATCTGCCCGGCGTTGATCCGGTGCGCGTTGACCACGATGCCGGACTGCTGCGCCTGCCGGAAGATCTTGATCAGCCGCACCACCGGCAGCGACCCGGCCGCGAGCAGGTCGGCCAGCACCTCCCCGGCGCCGACCGAAGGCAGCTGGTCCACGTCTCCGACCAGCAGCAAGTGCGCTCCCGGCGGGACCGCCTTGACCAGCTTGTTGGCCAGGATCACATCCACCATCGAGGTCTCGTCCACCACCACCAGGTCCGCGTCCAGCGGAGAGGTGGCGTCGAACGACGGCTCGCCGCCCGGCCGCAACTGCAGCAGCCGGTGGATGGTGGCTGCCTCGTGGCCGGTCAGCTCGGCGAGCCGCTTGGCCGCCCGGCCGGTCGGCGCGGCCAGCACGATCTTGGCTCCCTTGGCCCGGGCCAGCTCCACCACCGACCGCACGGTGAACGACTTCCCGCAGCCGGGGCCGCCGGTCAGCACCGCGACCTTCGAGGTCAGGGCGAGCCGTACCGCGTCGGCCTGTTCCGGTGCCAGCTCGGCACCGGTCCGCCCGCGCAGCCAGCCCAACGCCTTGTCCCAGTCCACGGCGGCGAACGCGCTGAGCCGGTCAGCCCGCGCGGCAAGCAGGCGGAGCAGGGCTTGAGCCAGGGACCGTTCGGCCTGATAGAAGGGCGGCAGGTAGACGGCGGGGACCTGCGGTGCGGTCTCAGCCTGGGCGGACAGGGCCGAAGCGGGCACCGCCTCGCGGACCACCCCCTCGGCCGCGGCCAGCTCGTCCAGGCAGGGGACGATCAGTTCGGCCGGCACGTCGAGGATCTTCGCGGCATCGGCGATCAGGTTAGGCGCGGGCAGGTAGCAGTGCCCGTCGTCGGCCGCCTCAGACAGGGTGTAGGCCAGGCCGGCCTTGATCCGCTCCGGGCTGTCGGGGGCGATGCCGACCGCCGCGGCGATCGTGTCCGCGGTCTTGAACCCGATCCCCCACACGTCCGCAGCCAGCCGGTACGGCTCGGATCGCACCACGGACACCGACGCGTCGCCGTATTTCTTGTAGATCCGCACCGCCAGCGATGTCGACACCCCGACGCCCTGCAGGAAGATCATCACCTCCTTGATCGCCTTTTGCTCGGCCCACGCGGCGGCGATCATCGCGGTGCGCTTGGGACCCAGTCCGTCGACCTCGATCAGCCGCCCTGGCTCGTCGTCGATGACGTGCATGATGTCCACGCCGAAATGCGCCACCATGCGTTCGGCCATCACCGGGCCGATGCCCTTGATCAGCCCCGAGCCCAGGTATTTCTGGATGCCCGCGGCCGTGGCGGGCAGCACCGTGGAATAAGAGTGCACCTCGAACTGCCGGCCGTACCTCGGGTGGCTGGACCACCGGCCGCGCAGCCGGAGGAACTCGCCCACCTGCGCGCCCAGCAGCGGACCCACCGCCGTGACCAGCTCCGCGCCGGCCCCAGAACCCCGCTCGGGCGCGATCCGGGCGATCGTGTACCCGGTCTCCGGATTGGCGAACGTGACCCGCTCAAGGACCCCGTCCATTACCGCGCCGCCACCCTGGCCGGCCACCGTCGCTGGCATAAGGACAATCTTTCACCCGAACGGCCCAGGGTTATTACTCCACCCTGAGGCGGTTCACGCGGACGGCCGGTGCGCGGTGATGTAGGCGGACGCTTCAGATTGCACAAGATCGACGAGGTTGCCGAGCGCGAGGTTCGGGTCATCGACGTGCAAGCCCCACGCTGGGTCCGGGACTGCCGTGAGAAAGGATCCGTTGTGGATTGGCGTCACCATGAGCACGTTGGCTCCGTTGCCCTGGACGCAGCCGGCGCTGTACTGATCGTCGAACTGGATCCAGGGCGTCGATGCGGCCGGGTAGGAATCGATTACTCCCTCCGTCGCACTGCCGGCCACCTCCTGAGTCGGAAGCTGGACTCGGTACGCAGACACCAGCGTTCCGGTACCTCCCGCTAGTGCAGCCGGGTTCGTGCACACCTCCTGTTGCGCGATGCCGTTCAGGACCGGGGGAACCGGCCGGCCGAACAGCGCATCGGATGGCGGTGGCTGGTAATAGGCGTTGTAAGCCACCACGCACCCAGTTTGAGAGGCGGAGCGGCACGCGCGGATCTCGCTGAATGGCCCGGTACCGTTTGCGCCGACCGTAAGGTTTCCGCCGGTCAGGATGGCCGAGACGAGTAGTCGCCGGACGCTGGGATTGTTGTCGATCTGCCCGGAGATGAGCTGGTCGAGTTCGTCGGCACCTTCAGAATGCCCGATAAGGACAACGCCCCGCCCGTCGTTGTCATGGGCCAGATAGTCGCGCCATGCGTCTAGCACGCTGTCATAGGCGACCTGCTGGGCCGCCTGGCTGCTGACGAAACCGAGCGTGACCTGCCGGTACATCGGGGCGAAGACACGGCAGACGCGCGAGAAAGGTGACGCCTCCAGCTCGGCGATGGCCGTCTCCTGGGGATCGACACGAAGCGTGGCATTCGGGGTCGTCTGGGGGCTGACGAGGGGATACACGTAAAAGCAGTCGATGGCGGGGTGGCTCGCCGGTTTGTAGTCGATGACCTGCCTGGTCCCAGTGGCGCTGACCACGGTCGTGGCGAGGGATGCCGTGCACGGATCATGCGCAAGCCCGGGGCGGCAGAGCCAGACGGTCCCGGCAGCGGCCGGAGAGTTCGAGCATGAACTCAGGCCCGTGACGAAAAGGACGCTGAAGAGCAGAAAGGTGATCGAGACCGAGAGCCGCCTCGCCACCCGTGGCCGACCCATCGGCCTATCATCGCACGGGCAGTACGGTGCCGAAAGGGTTCTCAGTTGGTGATAGATCGAAGAGACTGCGCATCGATCATCGAGTGCTCCTGCCACCGGTCATTTGGCGCCAGAATAGACGAGTACGTGGGGCCTTTGGCGGTACCGGCGCTACACGCCGATCAGGCGATATGGCTCTTTCCATGAAGCGGCAAGGTTGCCCGTCGCTAACGGCTATGCAAAAACGGCCGCGTCGGCCGAACCTGAGTGAGCATACCGGCCAGTGCAACGCACTCAATTCGGCATTCTCTGAAGTCGGCCGACGATTGTCCTCTGCTAACGAACCTGAGCCATTGCCAGCGTGTCCGCGACGTTCCGGTCGGCTTCGCCTGCGGTCATCACGAGTTTCCGGACCGCCCTCACCAGTGCTGCCTCGAAGCGTGCCGGGGTTAGCTCGCGGGGAGCGGCACGGTCAGGCCGTGCGAGGACGCGACCCCCAGCAAGACGCCGAAATCCGGCTCAGTCGGCGAGACCTCGCGATCGACATCGGCCAAGAACGCGGCGGCGCCGGGCCGCGACGTCATCGAGATCATCTCGCCGCCGCCTGGACCGAACCGGAACCAGTGCGTCGATCCGCCCGGGAGGCGCACGAGCTTCCCGACCGACGACGCCGCACAACGGCTAGCGGCCCTGGTCGACACATTTACGCAGGCGATGCTGTCTGACGAGGTACTGATCCGCACCGGCGAGCGCATCTACATGGACACCTGGCTCGCGAACCAGCCTGACGGCAACCACACACCCGTGCGAGCTGGCCGCCGGATGCGATATATCGACGAAGCACTCAGGCCGCTGGGCGAACGGCTGGGCGAGCCAGCCCGCAAGCGACTCCGGTGCGCCCTCGCCCTCGCCCTCGGCACCCATGCCGTCATCGCGATGAAAGACTCCGCCGGCCTCGACGACGACGAAGAAATCGTCGCGACGCTTGAATGGGCCGCCGGCGCGCTCCTGCGCACGGCGCTTCACGACTTCGAACGGTCGCAGTAAGACCAGCCAGTGCCCTTGCCGCAAGACGCCAGCACGGTCCGGGATAGGTCAGGAGCTGGCCGTGCCGAGGGCCGTGGTGATCTGCTGGATGGCTTCGGTCTCCGCGGGGCTGACGGTTTGCCCTGCCTCCTTGTGGGCGGCGGCCACCTTGCCGGCCAGGGTGAGGACGAAGCGCCGGTAGTCATCGCCTTCCTGGGCGGTCGCCTTGCTGTCGACCAGCGCCACCGCATCGCGGAGGTGCTTGAGCCCGTTGTCCCTGAGCTCTTCGGCCGAGCGGTACCGGGTGTGGTCCACCTGGGGTTTGGCGGCCACGATCTCATCCAGGAGCTCGCTGTCGCCGTGCTCGGCGCGCGCTTCGCCGTAGGCCTTCGACATCGCGATCGTCTCGCGGAACGTCCCGCCGCGCGCCGCGGTGATCACGATCATGCCGGCGGTCGGCGGCCCTTCCAGCACGACCTTCCAGTCCTCGGGTGAAAAGGCGGTCTTGGTCGTCATGTCACGCTCCTGCGTCCAGGGGACTAA
>JBAUAY010001270.1:0-1643 GCA_049676235.1 Streptosporangiaceae bacterium | reverse complement strand
ACCCAGCCCCAGCGCCCGGCCGGTCCACCCCCGCAGCCCCCCGCGCCGCAGGCCCCCGCTGAAGCCCAGTCGCACCGGCTCCCCAGTCGCCGGAATTACTCGGGCCGTCACCGGGCAACAGGGCGGGGCAAGGACTCATCAACGGGCCGGAAGTAGGGTCTGCGCGGCGTGCTGTAAGCGGGCGTGAGGCGTGCACGCTCCAGCGTGAACGAGTCATGGCGAGTGTCGCCGGTGAGACAGGACCTGATTCGCCAGGTCCGCTACGGGCGCGGACCTACCCGAGCGCGCGCCGGACGGCGTCCGCCACCCTAACCTGCTGCTCTTGCGTGATTTGCGGGTAGAGCGGCAGCGACAGCAACTGCCTGGCGGCAGCCTCGGCGACCGGGAAGTCGCCGGGCCCATACCCGAGGTGCCGGAACGCTGGCTGCAGGTGAACGGGCACCGGGTAGTGGATCCCGGCACCAATTCCTTCGTCGTGCAGGCAGCGCAGGACATCGTCCCGGCGTGGGACTCTGATCGCGTATAGATGCCAGACGTGCTCATTGCCGGGGGCAGTCCGGGGGAGAATGACCTCCGGCAGGTCAGCGAGCAACTCGGCATAACGGCTCGCGGCCTGCCGCCTCGCCTGGTTACCCGCCGCGAGCCCGCGGAGCTTAGCCCGCAGCACGACCGCCTGGAGGGCATCGAGCCGGGAATTGAACCCGACAGTGAGGTGCTCGTAGCGACGCTCGGATCCATGGTCGCCGAGCAGGCGAATCCGCCGCGCGTGCTCGGCTGACTCGGTCAACACCGCCCCGGCGTCGCCGTAGGCGCCGAGATTCTTGCCAGGATAGAAACTCACCCCGGCCAGCAAGCCGAACGAGCCGGCCGGCCGGCCGCTCTGGGTTGCGCCATGTGCCTGGGCGGCGTCTTCAATAATCACGGTCCCGCGCTGGGCGGTGACATCGGCAATGGCGGCCATCGGCGCCATCTGGCCGAAGAGGTGCACTGGGACCACGGCCCCGGTCTGCTGGCTCAGGGCCGCCTCCAGGCCTTCTGGATCGAGAAGCAGGTAATCGGGATCTACGTCGGCAAACGCGGGCCGGGCCCCCGCGCGGACGACGGCCTCCGCGGTAGCGACGAAGGTATTCGCCGGCATGATCACCTCAGCTTCGGCGGGCACCTCGGCCGCGCGCAAGGCCAGCTCGAGCGCGTCGGTGCCGTTGGCGACCCCCACGCAGTGCGCGACGCCGGTGAAAGCTGCGTAGTCTCGCTCGAAGGCGGCTGCCACCTCGCCCTTGATGAAGGCGGTACTGCTCATGACTTCTTCGAAGCCCGCCTCGATCTCCGCCGCCACCTGAGCGTGCGCAGCCCGCAGGTCCACCAGCGGTATCGCCGTCATTAGCTTTGCCTGATCGCCCACCGCCACCGCTCACGCCTCTCTGCAGCCATTACCCCTCTGTCACGGGAGCCGATACTACTGCCATCAGCGGGGGCACTGCCCCACGCCTCCGGGCACGGAAAGCACACCCTGCCCCCTGCCAGCCCAGCCCGAGCAGGAAACGCGCAATCGTGACTTTCCGCACACCGCGAAGCCGGGACCACAACCGCCGGGCGGATGACTGTACGGGAGAAGGATCAGCGTCCCACGACGTAAATCTCGG
>JBAUAY010001269.1:0-2174 GCA_049676235.1 Streptosporangiaceae bacterium | reverse complement strand
CGGCCCGGCCGAGCAGCAGGCCGGCCTGCGGGCCGCCGAGCAGCTTGTCGCCGCTCGCGGTGACCAGGGCGGCGCCGTCCTGCAGCGCGGTCGCAGCGCTTGGCTCGCCGGGCAGCTGTGGGTGCGGGGCGAGCAGCCCGGACCCGATGTCGAACACCACGGGCACCTCCCCCAGCCGAGCCAGTTCGGGGACGGCCGCGGCGGCGGTGAAACCCTCGATGCGGAAGTTAGACGGGTGCACCTTGAGGATGAAAGCAGTCCGCGGCCCGGTTGCGTCGGCGTAATCCGCGACCGTGGTCCGGTTGGTGGTGCCCACCTCGCGCAGCCGGGCGCCGGTCACCTCGAGCAGGTCGGGCAGCCGGAAGCGGTCGCCGATCTCGATCAGCTCGCCCCGGCTGATTACGATCTCGTCGGCGTCAGGGCTGGTCAGCGCGGTGGCCGCGAGCACCAGGGCGGCTGCGTTGTTGTTGACCACGGCCACCGCCTCGGCCGCGGGGACGGCCCGGGCCAGGGCGTCGAGAGCCCCCGCGCCGCGCCGGGAGCGCATCCCCGAGGCGAGGTCGAACTCCACGTCACAGTGGCCGGCTGCCGCCACGATTGCGTCGACGGCCGCCGCGGACAGCGGCGCCCGTCCCAGATTGGTGTGCACGAGCACCCCAGTCGCGTTGATCACCGGGGTCAGCGCGGCGGCACGGACGGGGAGTTCGGCCACCGCCGCGTCCGCAACCTCCTCTGGGGAGAGCTGCCCGTCCCTGGCCCGCTGCTGGGCTCGGCTTACCGCCGCCTTGACCAGCGCCCGGCCCAGCCTGCGTTCGGCGTCCGCCAGGCGGGGATCGGCCAGCAGCAGATCGGTGCGCGGCACCCGGCGCCTGGTATCCACGTCGCGAACGATACTCCGCGGTATCGGAATACAGCGTCCCAGTCCGGGTAGGTGCGATGAAATCAAGGCCCGCACACAAAAATCGTGACTCACTCAGGAAGTGATAGCCATGGCTGGGATGCTGCAAATGCGGCGCAGTAGAGGAGCTTTCAGCGGATTCCTGCTGATCCTGCTTGGGCTGTGGGGCGCGCTCATCCCCTTCGTCGGACCGTATTTCCACTTCGCCTACACGCCGGATACGGCCTGGACCTATAACACGGCCCGGCTGTGGCTAGAGATCCTGCCCGGCGCGGCGGTAGTCCTCGGCGGCTTCTTGCTCATGATCGCCACCGGCAGGCACATCGCGCTGTTCGGTGCGCTGCTGGCCGCGGCGGCCGGAGGCTGGTTCGCCCTGGGGACCGTACTCAGCCCGCTGTGGAACAACCACGTCACCCTGGGCGGCTCGCCGGCCAGTTCGACGCAGTACATGCGGATCATGGAGCAGCTCGGCTTCTTCACCGCACTCGGCCTCGTCATCGTGTTCATCGCGGCCGCGGCGCTCGGCCGGATCGCGTCCGTGACGTCTGGGATCAGGACCATCGAGCCGGTCACCGAGACCGGCCCGGCGGAAACTGTTCCGGTCGACAAGGTGCCCGCCAGCACCGCGTCCGCCAGCACCGTGCCCACGAGCACTTTGCCCGCCAGGACAGTGCCCGCCAGGACAGTGCCCGCCAGCAGCGCGCCTGCCGACGCAGGGTCCGCTGACCCTCTGCCCGTCCGTACCCGCGCCGATGCCGTCTCGGCCAAGCCCGCCAGGACCGAGGACACCACGCAAACCATCGGGTAAGCCCCGCTCAGCCCGCTTGGCACTATCATCGGCACGACACATCCGTGCCACCCCGTGATTGCCGATGATGACGGTGCCTGACGAAGGGACGTTCGCGGTGCGGGCAGAGCCAGCGGCGGCAACCGAGGCCACAGCAGCCACCGACCCCATCCCGCAGGGGCCACGGTGGCTGCTGCCTGCCGGGGCCCTGCTGCTGGCGGGCGTCCTGGCCCTGTACCTGGCTGACCTGGTCTCGCACCTGGGCTACATGGCCGCCATGCGTGACCTGGTGGTGTACCGGGACGGCGGGCTGATCGTCCGGCACGTCTCCCCCGCCTACGACGCGCACCGGGTACCTGGGTCCTCGCCGCTGTACGACTGGACCGGCCAGAACGG
Organism: Streptosporangiaceae bacterium; assembly: GCA_049676235.1. Lineage (GTDB taxonomy): Bacteria > Actinomycetota > Actinomycetes > Streptosporangiales > Streptosporangiaceae > Palsa-504. The sequence continues at coordinate 93 of JBAUAY010001269.1, read as the reverse complement.
CGTCCAGTTCACCTATCCGCCGTTCGCCGCGGTGGTCTTCGCGGTCGGCTCCGTGCTGTCCTGGACGGCCATGCGCTGGGCCATGACCCTGGC
>JBAUAY010001268.1:0-1842 GCA_049676235.1 Streptosporangiaceae bacterium | reverse complement strand
CCGGGTTGCTCGCCGACCTCGGCGTCGAGTTCGACCAGCGGGGTAATGTCGCCCGCGACGGCTCGTACGCGACGTCGGTGCCGGGCGTTTTCGCGGCCGGGGACATGGGCCGCGGCCAGTCGCTGATTGTCTGGGCCATCGCCGAGGGACGCAGCGCCGCCGCGGCCGTCGACCAGTTCCTCGGCGGCGGCAGCGAACTACCTGCACCGATCCCGCCCACGGCACGTCCGCTTACCTGAGTCTTGCGCTCGGTGTGGATCGAATGACCAGGTGCATTGCGTTCGGACCGCATATTCTGCCACCAATGGGACCTAAAGGAATTGATGGGCCAAGGGGGCGGGTAGGCGATGACAGCGTGTCCGGCGGGCCACGACTCGGCTAGCGATAACTTCTGTGACGTTTGCGGCACGCGCATGGGCGAGAATCCCGCCTCAAGCCCGGGACGCACAATAGGGAGGCACCGCGGCCCCGGGCCGGGCGCGGCGTACGACGGCCAAACCTGTCCAGGCTGTGGAGCGCCGGTATTCGGTCAGTTCTGCGACGCGTGCGGTTTCAATCCCAGGGCCAGCAGGCCGTTTGCCCCCCAGGGCTGGCCAGCCGAATCTTTCTCGTCCGCCCCGGCAGGCCGCGCCGGGCCGCCGTCTCCGTCCGGGATACCTATCCCGCCGACGGAGGCGTTCCCACCCGTCGGCTCATCCTCCGGCCCGCCCGAATCGCTGTTCCCGCCGGTCTCCAGGCCCGAGCCGTCCTCGCCCCGGGGCCGGTTGGAGCCTGCACCGTCCTCGTGGAGCCGTCCAGAACCGCCCGGCCCACTCGGCGGCCGGTCCGGGTTGCCGGTCTCGTCGCCGGCCTTCCCGCCGGACTCGCCCGCCCGACCAGACGAGCCCGGATCACCAGCGGAGTCCGTGGTCACGGACCTATCCTCATCACTATTCTCACCGGCCCCTCCGGCCCCTCCTCCGGTCCGTCTGGAACCGACATTTTCATTCCTGGCTCCCGTCGAGCCGTCGCCCGCGCCTAAGGTCAGGCCTGAACCATCGCCCGCGCCCGAGGTCCGGGCCGGGCCATCGCCTGGGGTCGTATTCGATCCGCCTGCACCCACGGCTCGGGCGGTATCGTCAGCCCCGCCCACAGCACCGACTCCATCGTTCACCCCGGCCACCTGGACCGTGCTGATTGCCTCCGACCGTGCTTACTACGACAGGATGAAAGCAGTGCGCGGCATGTCTGGTTCGGGCGTCGCTTTTCCTGCTCACATCTCCGAACGGCGGATGCCGCTCGTCGGCAAGCAAATGCGCATCGGGCGCAGGAGCGCGGCCCGCGAACTCGAACCGGAGATCGACCTGGCCGGCCCGCCGGCTGACCCGGGCATCAGCCGACTGCATGCGATGCTGATCGCCTCTCCGGACGGCACCTGGTCGGTCCTCGACTCGGGCTCGGCCAACGGCACGCTCCTCAACGGCCGCGAGATCGCGACCGGTGACCTGATTACTTTGCGCGAAGGTGACCGGATCAACCTAGGCGCGTGGACCGTCATCTCGGTGGACCGAGGCTAGGCCAGCGGTGCGCGGCCGCCCTGGCAAGCGTCAGCGAACTGCCTGTGCTTATCCCGCTCACTGCTTGCTCTCTGGTATTAACTAACTAATCCAGACGGTACCGGAATGCCGGTACACGAGCGGTTTTGGCGGTCGGCCCATGACAACGAGCCTGGACGTTTCACCCGGCCAGCGGACCCGCGCGCCGGTGGCGCGCCGCGCCTGGGGGCGGTCCCGCCTGGACACCGCGACCACCCCCGCCCGGCTCCGGCTGCTGCTCGTCGTCCTGGTGCTGCTCAGCCTGGCC
>JBAUAY010001267.1:0-6461 GCA_049676235.1 Streptosporangiaceae bacterium | reverse complement strand
CCGAGGCGCCTGACACCACCTCGGCCGAACTGTCCGCCCGGGCCGTCACCGCCGCGCTCGGCGACCTGACCGACCGAGGCGTCAGCGTCCGCGCGGTCCCGGTGGTGACCGGCGGGCCGGACACGGCGGGCGTTCCAGGGCCGGCCGACGATCCGGGACCAGCCGACTGGCAGCGGCGCGCCGCGAGCGTGGCCCGCTCCCCTTGGGTCGTGCCGTGGTCCGCCGGGCGTGAGTACCACGACTCTCACCTTCTCGACCTGGCCTGCGGCCGGGAGTGCGCGCAGGCGGACGGGACCGGGTACGCCGGGGCCGACTACGCGTTCACCGCCTCGCTCGAGCCGGCCCTGGCCCGGCGGGAGTTCTTCGCCTCCGGCGACCCGGGTCACAGGCTCCGGCTCTTTTCCGTCAGTTAGCCAGCTAAGGAGCATCAGCTTTGATCTCTCGGGCGCTTGTCTACGGTGACATCGACCTGAACCTGATCGACGGTTCGGCGATCTGGCTGCAGTCGGTGACTCAGGCGCTGGCCCGGGCTGGCTGCGCGGTGACGTTGGTGCTCAAGGCGCCCGTCCGCACCAGCCGACTGATCGCGCCGCTGCTGGCCGAACCCGGCATCACGGTGCGGCGGCCGTTCGAAGAGCACCTGCTCGAGGGACTCGAAGGGCTCGAAGGGGCGGGGCCCGTCCGGGCCGCGGCCGCCGCCGGGCTGCTGACCAAGATCGACGCGGAGCAGTCACACGACCTGGTGGTGTTGCGCGGCCGCGCGGTGACCTCGGCGGTGGCTAAGAGCCAGACGTTCGCGGGGCGGCTGTGGCCGTACCTGACCGATGTCCCGCAGTCCGTCCCCGGCCTGACGCCCGACGTCGCCGACGAGCTGGGGATGATCGCCTCCGTCGCACGGTACCTGCTGTGCCAGACCGAAGAGCTCCGCTGCTTCCTCGAGGGCAGCATCCCCGCGGCCTGCGGCAAGTGTGTCCTGCTGCCCCCGATACTGGCCGACATACCGCCCACCCACCGCCCCATTCCCTCTTCATGCGGCGCGGCCGCGGCGGGTACGCCGCTGCGGCTGGTCTACGCGGGCAAGTTCGCGCCGCGGTGGAACACCCTGGAGATGACTGAGCTTCCCGGGCTCCTTTCCGGCCACGGCATTGCCTCCGAGCTGCACATGGCCGGTGACAAGATCCACGATGACGCCTCCGGCTACCAGGAGCGGATGCGGGCTGCGCTGGAGGTCGACGGCGTGACCTGGCACGGCGGGCACTCGCGGGAGGAGGCGATGCGGCTCGCGGCGTCCTGTGACATCGGGCTGAGCTGGCGGCACCCGGACCTGGATGCGAGCCTGGAGCTGTCCACGAAGGTGCTGGAGTTCGGCGCGCTTGGGCTCCCGGTCATCCTCAACCGGACCCCGATGCACGAGGCGCTGCTTGGCGCGGACTACCCGCTGTTCGCGGCCAGCCTGGCCGACGTGGCCACGGCGGCGGCCGCGGCGGCGGCCGAACCTGGCCTGTACCGGCTGGCGGCCGACCGGACGGGCCACGCCGCCGAGCGGTTCACTCTGGACCAAGCCGCGAAGCGGCTGCGTGGCTACCTCGCCGCGGCGGTACCCAAAGGGGGTCCGGGGGGATTCCCCCCGGGAGCGGGGGGTTCCGGGGGGTCGTCTCCCCGGGCCAGCACAGCGCCCACGCTCCGCGTCGTGGTAGCCGGTCACGACCTCAAGTTCTTCCGGCCGCTGCTGAGCTACCTGCGGCTGCAACCGGACCTCGAGGTCAGGCTGGATCAGTGGGCCGCGCTCGGCGAGCATGACCCGGCGGCCAGCCGCGAGCTCGCGGCCTGGGCCGACGTGGTGGTCTGCGAATGGTGCGGGCCGAACGCGGTCTGGTACAGCAGGCACAAACGGCGCGGCGCACGGCTGCTGGTCCGGCTGCACCGCTTCGAGCTGACCTCCCCCTACCCCGGTCAGCTCAAGATCGGGGCCGTCAACCAGGTGATCTGCGTGAGCAAGCACTACGCACGGCGGTGCCGTGAGCGCACCGGCTGGCCCGATACCAAGGTCGTGACGGTGCCGAACGCGCTCGACATCGCCCAGCTTGACCGGCCTAAGCTGGACGGCGCCCGGTTCCACCTCGGCTTGATCGGCATGGTGCCCTCGCGCAAGCGGCTGGACCTGGCCCTGGATGTACTCGAGGAAATTCGCCGCGAGGACGACAGGTACCTGCTGTTCATCAAGTCGGGGATGCCCTGGGAACACTGGTGGGTGTGGCAGAACCCGGCCGAACGCGATCACTACGCCGACGCGCTGCGCCGGGTCCAGCGGTCCCCGCTGCTGCGCGGAGCGGTGGTGTTCGACGATGCCGGGCCGGACGTCGCCGCGTGGCTGCGCCGGGTCGGCTTCGTGCTGTCCACCAGCGACGACGAGAGCTTCCACGTCGCCCCGGCGGAGGGCATGGCGTCCCGGGCGGTTCCGGTGCTCCGGCACTGGCCCGGCGCGGAGACCATCTACGACATGCGCTGGATTCACCGGGGTCCGGCCGAGATGGCCGCCGCGGTCATGGCGCTCAGGGACGAGGGCGACTGGCGCGCGGCGGGTGACGACGCGCACGGCCAGGCGGCCGCCGCGTTTAACCTGCCGCACGTGTCGGAGGCCTGGCGGAGCCTGCTCACCGCGGACCTGGATCCGGCGGTGCCCGGCCCGATTTTCGAGCTGCTCGGTTCCCGCTGAACAGCAAGTACTTCACGCTCGCCGTCAGCCGCGACCGTACCGCGTCTCGGCCTGCCAGAAATACAGCACGCCCGCGACGAGCGTGACGATCGCCCAGCCGGCCCCGGCCAGCCACAGCTCGCTGGGCAGGATATCGGGGTGACAGTACGCCTGCAGCGCGGGAATCTTCTTCGCGGTAAAGACCGCACACCGCAGGGCGTTGTACGGCTTCGCGCCCGGCGCGTCCGCCCGGAACGTGGCCATGATCGCGTACCTAGTCAGCGAGATGTACACCGCAGCCGGGTTGAGGGAGAGCGCGGCCTTGGCCAATCCCGGCAGCTCGGCCGGCAACGAGTTGATGCTGTACATGACCCCGCAGAAGTACCGCCAGACCCGGAGCATGAACGGGACCAGCTGGCTGATGTCCTGGGCGCCGGCGCCGACCCGGGCCAGGATCAGCGCGGCGCCCATGTTGAACATGGCCTGCATCAGCAGCGCCGGGATCAGCAGCAGCCAGTACCAGGTGAGCGGTTCGCCGGTGCCGAGCACGATGGCGAACAGCACGAGCAGGGACAGCAGCAGCTGCTGGAACTCCACAAGTACGTACGCCAGCGGCAGACAGGCGCGCGGGAAATGCAGCGCGCGTATCAGCGTGATATTCGCCCGCATCACGCTGGAGCCGACCACGATCGACCTTTCGGTAAAAGAGAATATGAAGACGCCGGAAACGAGGTACGCGGTGTAATTGCTGATGCCGCGATTAGCCTGGAAGATTATCCCGAAGATCAGGTAGTAGACGCAGCTGTTGAGCAGCGGCGTCAGCACCTGCCAGAGCTGTCCGAGCCGGGCCTCGGTGTACATCGACACGTTGCGCGCTGTGGCGTAGGCGATGATGAAGTGCCGCCGCTGCCACACCGTGGCCAGGTAAGAGGCCAGGCCAGGCCGTGCGGAACTCGGCCGCAGGCCATACTCGGCGGCCAGTTCGGCCAGACTACGGTTCCCGTCCTCCGGCTCGCCGAGCGCGTCAGGCTCGGGTGCGAACGCCGCCTCGTTCAGCAGGTCGCCGGGAGCGGTCAGCCGCCCGTGGTCTCTCATGGGTCCGGAGTTTATGAGAACGGCCGTAGCCAGTGCCGATATCCGGGGCCGCGAGAAAAATCGTTCGCCCGGAATTCGGTCCGCATTAACCCGCCGTACCCGGTTCTTTATTTCCGCCGGACGGCGTGCGGGCCGGCATCAGGGCGCGGCGCGTTGCTCAGTGTCAGCCCAACGGCTTAGTGGCTGAGATGAGCCGTGTCGTTGAAGGAGCGGAGCACGGCGGGGCCGTCGGCGTACCAGTCGATCTCGCACAGGGCCGCCACGTCCAGGTGCATCCGGTAAAGCGCGGGCGGCGGGGCGAGCAGGGCCGCAGCGACCAGAGTCTTGATCGGCGTCACGTGGCTGACGATGAGGACGGTCTGGCGTTCCTGGCCGGCCAGCACGCGATGCAGCGCGGCGGTGACCCGCTCGCTCACCTCGACGAAGCTCTCGCCGCCGGGAGGCGCGACGGCCGGATCGGCTAGCCATGTCGTCACCTCCGACGGCCAGCGCTCCCTCACCTCGGCGAACGTCAGGCCTTCCCAGGCGCCGAAGTCGGTTTCCCTGAAGCCGTCGTCGGTCACCACCGGGACGCCGGTCACCGCCGCCACTTCTTCGGCCGTCTGCACCGCGCGCTGCAGCGGCGACGTCACGATCGCGCCGATACCCGCTGACGCGAGCCGCTTGGCGGCAGCGACGGCCTGCCGGACCCCGGTGTCGGTGAGCGGGACGTCGGACCGCCCGGCGTATCGTTTCTGTACGGACAGCGGCGTCTGCCCGTGCCTGAGCAGCAGGGTAACCGTGGGCTCGCCCTGGGCGGGCATCCAGTTGGTCCTCGTGCGCACCTAAAGGCCAGACTCCGGGGTCCGGACGAGGATCCGCCGGCATTCCTCACACCTGACCACCTCATCGGGCGCCGAGGCCCTGATCACGTTCAGGTCCGCCGCGTTGAGGCTCAGGTGGCACCCCTCGCACCGGCCGGCCCTCAACATAGCCGCGCCGACCCCCTTGGTCTTACGGATCTGGTCGTAGAGCGCGAGCAGGTCGGCGGGTACCTCGGCGGCGACGTTGCCACGCTGGTCGGATGCCTTGGCCGCCTGCTCGTCGATCTCCTTGACGGCCGCGTCCCGCCGGGCCGCCACCGCGGCCATCTCGCTGCCGAGACCGTCACGTTCGGCGGTCAGCTCGTCATGCCTGCTGTCGAGCGTCTCACGGCGCTCCATCAGCTCGAGCACGATTTCCTCGAGGTCGCCCTGCCTGCGGTGCAACGACTCGATTTCCGACTGCAGGCTCGCGAGCTCGCGAGCGGCGGAGACCTGCCCGGCGTCCAGCCGGGCCCGGTCCTTCTGGATCCTGGTCCGGACCTGGTCCACGTCGCGCTCCGCCCGGCTCTGCTCCCTGGTCAGGTCGCCGAGCTCGGTCTCGGTCACCACCAGGGCGTCCTTGAGCTCGCTGGCCCTGGCCTCCAGCCGGATCAGTTCGGCGACTTCGGGTAGGCCGCGCCTGCGATGGTCGAGGCGGCCAAGCTCGGCGTCCAGGTCGGCCAGTTCGAGCAGGCGGAGCTGGGTCTGCGGTGATGCCTTCACGGGTCCCAACGTTAGTCCAAGGGGGGTCCGGGGGGATGGGTCCCCCCGGGAGCGGGGGTTTCGGGGGTCGCCCCCGAACCAGCATGGCATGGTAGACCTTGCGCCATGGAGATCCCTCAAGTTAGCCGGCCCTATATGCCGGGGTACGGCATCGCCGGACCGACGGAAGGCAGCGGACTCCTGCACTGGTCCTGGGCGGCGGAGCGGCTGACAGCCGCGCGTAACTACTGGGTCGCGACGGTCTGGCCGGACGGGCGCCCGCACGTCATGCCGGTCTGGGGCATGTGGGATGACAGCACGCTGTGGTTCACGAGCAGTACCGGCTCGCGGAAGGTCCGTAACCTGACCGCCGATCCCCACTGCTGCATCACCACCGAGGACGCCTCGGATCCCGTGATCATCGAGGGCACCGCGCACATATCGACCGAGCTGCCGGTGCTGCGGCGGGTGGTCGATCTGATGAACGCCAAGTACCGCACGGACTACCGGGTCGACTTCCTCGATCCGGCCAAGAACGCGACCATCGGGGTCAAGCCGCACCGCGTTTTCAGCATGCGAGCCGGGGACTTCACCGGATCCCCGACACGCTGGACGTTCGAAGACGAGCGGTAATAGGAGCGCAATCTTCGCGGGGCTAACGAAACGTCCCGGGGCAGGTAGCTTGGTTAGAGCGCCAAGCCGCTAGATTCCGCCATGACATCAGCGCCTCCTGCCGACGATCAGCCTCAGGCCCCGCACGTCCTCGCCGGGGCCGTGGCTGGCGTGCTCGCGGGGGCGGTCGCGATAGGCGCAGCTCAGCTCGCCGCGGGCCTCACCGTTCCGCAAAGCTCGCCGGTGCTCGCCGTCGGCCAGGCCGCGATCGACCTCACGCCGCCGCCGGTCAAGGACTTCGCCATCTCTGCGTTCGGCGCCAACGACAAGACCGTGCTGCTCGGCGGCATGCTGGTGGTGCTCGCCCTGTACGCGGCGGTGGTCGGGATGCTGGCGGTACGCCGCCTCGCGTTCGGCATGTGGGGGCTAGCGCTCTTCGCCTTCATCGGCCTGGCGGCCGCCCTGACCAGGCCCAACTCGACACCGGAATACATCGTGCCCACCCTGGTCGGCGC
>JBAUAY010001266.1:0-3005 GCA_049676235.1 Streptosporangiaceae bacterium | reverse complement strand
CCAGCGGGAAGCCGGCCTGTCTGGCGAAGTCTTCCGCGTCGGTCGCGGAGCTGGCCAGCCGGTACCTGGCGCACGGCACGCCCGCGGCCCGCAGCACCGCCTTCATCTGGGCCTTGTCCCGGAAGTTTCCCGCCGTGACCACGTCCATGCCCGCGATGCCGAGGTGCTCGCGCACCTGCGCGAGGGGCACCTGCAGCTGTTCCAGGACGGCCAGCAGCCGCTGCACCGGGCCGAGTTGCTCGCCGAGGCCCTGCACCGCGCCGGCGATCTGGCTGGCGTCGAGCCCGTCATCGATCCGCCAGTGCCCGGCCAGGCTGTCCTTGAGCTCGGGCGGCAGTCGGTCGGCGGGCTCGCAGGTGATCAGGGCCAGCTTGACATCCGGCAGCGAGGCCGCGGCTTGCACGAACCGCGTCGTCGTGTCGAGCAGATAGGGTGCGATGAACCCGGCGACCACCATGGGAAGAACGTACCCAGTTACCATTCCATGCATGAATGTCGTCTTCGTCGAGCCGTTCTTCCCGGCTAACCAGCGCGAGTTCGTCCGGGCCCTGGCTGAGGCCGGCGCGACCGTGATCGGCATCGGTGAATACGGCCTTGACGCGCTGGACGACCAGCTGAAGGGCTGGCTGTACCACTACGAGCGGGTGCCGTCGGTCACTGACGTGCCGGCCCTGACGCAGGCGGTCCGCTGGGTGCAGGACAAGCTCTGGGTGGACCGGCTCGAGGCGACGATCGAGGCGCACACCATGGCCGCCGCGCAGGTCCGCGAGGCCTGCACGATCCCGGGCACGTCGGTGCGGACGGCCTGGTTGTGCCGGGACAAGCCGTCGATGAAGGAGGCGCTGCGCTCGGCGGGCGTGCCCACCGCCGCCTCGGCTGCGGTGGCCACCGCAGCCGAGGCGCACGCGTTCGCCGACCTGGCCGGGTTCCCGCTGATCCTCAAGCCACGAAGCGGCGCCGGTGCGTCGGGCACGGTCCGGGTCGATGATCTCGCGGGCCTTGATCACGCGTTGGGTATCTTCGGTGGCCAGGGCGTCGATTCGATCGCCGTCGAGGAGTTCGTCGAGGGGCACGAGGGCTTCTACGACACGATCACGGTCGACGGGCAGGTGGCCCTGGACTTCGTCTCGCACTACTACCCGAACGTGCTCGAGGCGATGCGGACCCGGTGGATCTCGCCGCAGTTCGTCGCCACCAATCGGATCGACGTGGCGCCGGAGTACGCCGAACTGCGTGACCTGGGCCGGAAGGTGATCGCCGCGCTCGGCATCGGGACGTCGGCCACGCACATGGAGTGGTTCGCCGGGCCCAGGGGGCTGAAGTTCTCCGAGATCGGCTGCCGGCCGCCCGGCGTGGGGGCCTGGGACCTGTATTCGGCCGGCAACGAGCTCGACCTCTACCGCGAGTGGGCTAACGCGATCGTAACCGGCGGGACGAGCGCGACGCCGTCCCGGCGGTACGCCACCGGGATCGTCGCCCTGCGGCCCGAACGGGACGGCCAGATCACAGGGTACAGCGGGACCGAGGAACTCCAGCAGCAGTACGGCGAGTGGGTCATCGACGCGCACCTGCCGCCGCCCGGCACGCCCACCCAGGCGGTGGAGGCCGGGTATATGGCCAACGCGTACGTGCGGATGCGGCATCCCGACTACGACGCGCTACGCGGCATGCTCGACGCGGTCGGCCGCACGCTGCGCGTCTACGCGTCGTGAGGGTCATCCTGCTCGGCCCGCAGCGCAGGCCCACGGTGGACGCGGTGGCCCGGTCGCTGGGCCTGCCGGGGCCCGGGAACCAGGCGGCCACGATCACCGCGGGGTGGCAGGAGCGTGAGCCCGACGACCAGGAGCTGAGCGCGCTGCTCGGCGCCCGCGCCGTCAACCTCTCGCTGTACCGGCGGTGGCTGGACGTGCAGGACCGTGATCCGCAGTACGCGGCAGCCGAACGCGAACTGGCCGGGACGCTCGCCGAACTGCAGGACCTCTACCTGCTGCGACTGGACTACGCGCTGCAGGCGGTCTACGCCGTGCAGCGGCGCTCCGGCCCGGCCCTCGGGGGCGAGGCACTCGCCGAGGCCGTCGCCGCGGTGCGCGAGCTCGACGCGGCCCACCTGCACCGGGTCGACAACGTGCGCGGCGAGTTCTTCCAGCGGCTGCCGCCGCACGACCGGCCGGTGATCGCCGGGCACCGCGCCGCGGTGCAGGGCATCCTCGGCGAGGCGTCGGCCCTGGTCATCGCGGGCGGCCACGTGGGCGTGCTCGCCGCGGTCCTGCACCTGTTCAACGTGGCCGCGGCGCTGCACCAGCGGGCGGGTCGGTCACCGGTGATCGCGTGGTCGGCCGGCGCGATGGCGCTGACGGACCGGATCGTGCTGTTCGGCGACCGGTCACCGCAGGGGCCCGGTCACCCCGAGGTCTACGGCAGCGGCCTGAGCATGCTCCGCGATATGGTGCTGCTGCCGCACGCCCGGGCCAGGATGCTGCTCGACGACACGCCCCGGATGGCGGTCTTCGCCCGGAGGTTCGCACCGGCCCGGTGTGTCCTGCTTGACCGCGGCACCCGGATCGAGCTCGACAGCGGCGGCGCCCCCGGGAGCCCCGGCGGCAGCTGGCCGCCCGGCGTCCGGGTGATCGCCGAGGACGGCCGCGTGACCGGGCTGGAGGCAGCCTGACCAGCGTGAGCGGGCCGCCGGTCAGGCACAAGCTCGCCATCAACAGGCTCCGCGAGCGACGGCCGCTCGACTCGGTCACCGTCGACCGCTTCCTGGCCCGGTACGAGGTTCCCATTATCGAGGGCGCCCGCTGCACGTTCTTGTACCGGGGCGAGGCCGACGAGGTGTTCCTCGTCCACCGAATCTTCGGGCTGCCCGATCACCTGCCGTTGCGCCGGCTGCGCGGCACCGACCTGTGGTACGCCGTCCTCGAGCTGCCCGAGGGCTCGAGGGTGGAGTACCGGCTGGAGGTGGCGCGCGGCGGCCACCGCGAGCGGATCAACGACCCGCTGAACCC
>JBAUAY010001265.1:0-9099 GCA_049676235.1 Streptosporangiaceae bacterium | reverse complement strand
GCCCAGGGCAGCGACGGTGCCGGCTCCATCCGCATCCCCTCCAGCGTGTGCGGGCTGTTCGGGATCAAGCCGTCCCGCGGCCGGATCTCCGAGGGACCACTGATGCCCGACCTAGCGGGCCTGGGCGTCAACGGCCCGATCGCGCGCACGGTCGCGGACGCCGCGTTGCTGCTCGACGTGATGACCGGGAACTTCCCCGGCGACATGTACACCCAGCCGCCGCTCCCGGCTGGGGAGACCTTCCTCGGTTACGCCAGCCGCCCGCCCGGCCGGCTGCGGATCGGCCGGACGCTGCAGCACCCGGTCGAGGGTGCCGAGGTTCATCCCGACTGCGTCGCGGCTTACGAGGAGGCCAGCGCCCTGCTGGCCAGCCTGGGGCACGAGGTCGAGGACGTGGCCATGCCGCTGGGTCCGGATGTGGTGCCGTTCTTCGAGATCCTCTGGTACGCCTACGCCACGCTGGCCCCGCTTACCCCCGAGCAGGAGGAGGTGTTGCTCCCGCTGACCCGCTACCTGCGCGGCCGCGGCCACGCCACCACCGCCTCCGAGCTCATCCTGGCCCAGGCCTACCTGCAGGCGGTCACCCGAGCGGCGGTCTCCGCGCTGAACGCCTACGACGCCATCTTGTCCCCGACACTGGCCCTGCCCCCGGTCCCGGTCGGCTATTTCGAGGAGGTCGAGCCGGCCGAGAACTTCGAGCGGCAGAAGCGGTTCACCCCGTTCACCGCGACCTATAACGTGTCCGGGCAGCCGGCCGTCAACCTCCCGCTGTACTGGAACGCCGAAGGCCTGCCGATCGGCGTGATGCTGGCCGGCCGGATGGGCGAGGAGGCCACCTTGATCTCCCTGTCCGCCCAGCTCGAACAAGCTCGCCCGTGGAAGGACCGGCACCCGCCGCTCTGGTGATCCGCGTCGGGCGCAGGCGCCGGTGCCCATATAGAGTGCAGGGGTGGCTTCAGGAATCAGCGCCATCCTGCTCGACGCGGGCGGGGTGCTGGTTTTTCCCGAACCCGATCGCGTACTGCCGTCGCTACGCGCGGTCGGCGTGGACCCCGACCTGGCCACGCTCGAGCGGGCCCACTACCGGGCGATGGCCATCCAGGACCTAGCGATCCAGCCGCCCGCCCAGGCCTCCTGGTGGCAGGACTACCTGCTCAGCTACGTCGCCGCCTGTGGCGTGGCCGAGGGCCGGTGCGAGTCGCTGGCCACCGAGATGGCCCAGCAGATCAGGGGGCACGGCTGGACCCACGTGGGCCTCGGGGCCATCGACAGCCTGCGGGCCGTGGCGGCGCTCGGCCTCCCGATGGGCGTGGTCTCCAACTCCGACGGCAACGTGGAGGGTGACCTGCGCAGCCTTGGCGTCTGTTACGTGCCGGACCCGGCGGACGGGCCAACGCCCCTCGCTCACGGGGTGCCGGTGGGCGTCATCCTCGACTCCGCGGTGGTCGGCGTGGCCAAGCCCGACCCGGAGATCTTCCGCCTCGCGCTCGACGCCCTGGGCGTGCCTGCGGGCGGCACCGTCCTGCATGTCGGGGATAGCCTGCGGTACGACGTGGCCGGCGCCCTCGCGGCTGGCCTGCAGCCCGTTCACATGGACCCGCACGGGTTCTGCCCGGCCCCCGATGGCCACCCGCACGTTCGTAGCCTGGCCGAACTTGTCGGCTTTAGCCCGTAGACACCGATTGTGATACCTGTGCGTGCCGTGATGCAGAGCATGCCCCGGTGCATCGCCGCCGGAAAGATCGCGGGAGGATCGGGGCTTCGGGGAGAGTTTTATGCCCTATAGAGGGGGTTTGGTCAATTCCACTAGGCCGGACATGGCACGCGAGTGTCTTCCCACTCGTAACGGGTGATGCTGCCGATCTCGATACGAGCACATGCTGGGCCTATCCCAGTACCATGTACCCCGGGGCACGGCAACTGCAACTCCCGGCGTGAAGGAGAAGGAATGAATTATCCGCTTTTGAACGTTTTCTGGACCATTTTCGAGGTCTTCCTGTGGGTTGTCTGGTTCTGGATCCTGATCACGGTGTTCATCGACATCTTCCGGAGCCGTGATCTGTCCGGCGGGGCCAAGGCGCTGTGGTTCGTGTTCGTGCTGTTCATCCCGCTGGTCGGCGTGCTGGTCTACCTGATCGTCCGTGGTAGCTCTATGCACGAGCGGGCAGTGCATCAGGTGCAGGCACAGGATGCGGAAGCGCGCAGGTATATCCAGCAGGCAGCGGCGGAGGCACCGGCCAGCACGGCCGACCAGCTGACGAAGCTGGCTGACCTCCGCGACCGCGGAGTCATCTCAGCTGAGGAATTCGAGCGCGAGAAGGCGAAGGTACTCGCCTGATCCAGCGTCGAGAGTTACGGCCGCCAGGGGCGGAACATCGCCGGTCTTACTGGACATGCCGGGGTACGTTCCGCCCCTTCCTGCTTGGCCATGCTGTCGCCGCCCTGATCGGCTAGAACCGGCCACCATTACGGCCGGTACAAATTGTGATAGGCACGTCACGGAGAGCGGGACCCCGGTGGTCCCTGGACGAGGACCGGTGCAACCCCGGGCCTGGGGATGGAATCCTCCTTCGTGGGTGATCCAGGCCGTGGGCGGGGTGGCCAGGGCCTTCGATCAGGTGGTTTCGGCTTGACGAGGTTTGCGCGGGACCAATGAGGCACTCAGGGATGGTCAACCGTTCCGGCCTGGCCGCGCTGGCCGGCCCCCCGATATCGGCGCGGCGTTAACCCTCGGTCGGCGCTAGACTACGGGCTCATGCGCTGGTCCAAGATGCACATCCCGACGCTGCGTGACGATCCGGCCGACGCCGGCGCGCCCAGCCACCGCCTGCTGCTGCGCGCGGGTTACATCCGGCAGCTGATGGCGGGGCACTATTCGCTGCTGCCGCTCGGACAGCGGGTCCGGCTGAAGGTCATCGGGATCATCCGCGACGAGATGAACGCGATCGGCGCGCAGGAGATCCTGATGCCGGTCATGCACCCGGCCGAGCTGTGGCAGACGAGCGGCCGCTGGGACCTGATGGGCGAGGAGATGTTCCGGCTCAAGGACCGTAAGGGCGCCGACCTGGCCCTTGGCATGACCCACGAGGAGATCGTCGCCACCCTCGCCACCGAGCTCGAGTCCTACCGTCAGCTGCCGCAGCTGTGGTACCAGTTCCAGACCAAGCTGCGCGACGAGCCGCGGCCCAAGGCGGGCCTGATGCGGACCCGTGAGTTCACCATGAAGGACTCTTACAGTTTCGACCTGGGACCGGCCGAGCTCCACGTGTCCTTCAACGCCCACCGCGACGCCTACGCCCGCGCGTTCGAGCGGCTGGGCATCCCGGCCATCCAGGCCGAGGCGTCCAACGGCACCATGGGCGGCTCGGACTCTATCGAGTTCGTCTGCCCCTCGCCGACTGGCGAGGACCTCATCATCCACTGCCCGAACTGCGATTACGCGGCCAACATAGAAAAGGCCACGTCCCGGCTGGCCAAGATAGACGATTCTGCCGAACGGACCGTACTGCTTGCCTCCCCCGAGCCGTTCGCCACGCCGGGGGTGCGCACCATAGAGGATCTCGCCGAGCAATACCAGGCCCCAGCCAACCGGCAGATCAAGACCCTGGTGTACTTCCTGGACGGCGTGCTCACCCTGGTGCTGATGCGCGGTGACCACGCACTGCACGAGCAAAAGCTCGCCGACGCCACCGGCGCGGTCGCGATCCGCCCGGCCCAGCCGGAAGAGATCCGCGAGGCGCTCGGCGCGCTGCCCGGCAGCCTCGGCGCGGTCGGCGTGACGGATCATCCGGTGATTGCCGACGAGGCGCTGCGCGGGCGGCGCGGCATGTACACCGGCGCCAACATCGACGACACCCACCTGCGCGGCGTCGACGTCGAGCGGGACATCGCCGTCGGCCGGTGGGCCGACCTGCGCGAGGTCGCCGCCGGCGAGGCGTGCGTCAACTGCGGTCATCCGCTGCAGTTGGAGCGAGGCATCGAGGTCGGCCATATCTTCAAGCTCGGCTACAAGTTCAGCGACGCCATCGGGCTCAGCGTGTCCGGCCCGGACGGCAAGCCGGTCCGGCCGATCATGGGCTGCTACGGCATCGGCGTGGAGCGGGCCATGGCCACGGCCATCGAGGTCCATCACGACGCCAAGGGCATCATCTGGCCGGCCGCGATCGCGCCGTTCGAGGTCGTCGTGGTGATCGCCCAGCAGGACGACGCGACCGTCGCCGCCGCCGGGGAGCGGCTGTACCAGGCGCTGCTCGACCTCGGCGTCGAGGTCATCGTGGACGACAGGCCGGTCCGGGCCGGCGTCAAGTTCAGCGACGCCGAACTGGTCGGCATCCCGTTCCGGGTTACCGTAGGCAAGAAGGGCCTGGCCGCCGGGACCGCGGAACTGACCGACCGTGCCACGGGCTCCACGGTGCATATCCCGCTGGACGACCTGCCCAAGCACGTCCGGGAGGCCGTCGCCCAGGCCATCGGGAGCAATCGCTAGGGGATTTCGCATGGCGCAGACGGTGAAGTGGCTGCCCAGGCCGGAGAAGCATGACTTCCAGGCGTCGGAGGATTACCTGTCGCTGATCATGCCGGTCAAGCGGGCCGCCGAGTACCGGCGGAAACTGACCGCCGCGCGGAACGACGTGACCCACCGTAAGGCCAAGGACCTCCTGCGGGCCAGCCAACTCGCCCTGCTCGGCGAGGACAACAAGCACGTCTCGGCCGACCTGCGCAAGGCCGCGTCCGGCGCGGCCCTGTCACCGATCCTGATGCTGCGCGGCGACGACACTCGCCCGCTCATCATCGCCGACGGATACCACCGGGTCTGCGCCAGCTACTGGATCGACGAGAACACCGATATACCCTGCATCTTGGTGTAGGGCCGCGGAGTCTAAGCCGAGGCCTGGCGGTCGCGGGCCTGGCAGCGCAGCGCCCTGAGCACGTCGTCGCGGCCCTCGGTGAGCAGGCGACGCAGCGCGGCCGGCGGATCCGCGGCCTTGACATAGGCGTCCGTCACCTCGACCGTCTCATCCGAAATCGGGGCCACCGCGTAGATGCCGCCGACGAAGTCCTGCGCCATCGCCGACGACCAGTCCCGCCACACGTCGCCGACCACCTCGAAGTACTCCTCCAGGTAGGGCTCCACCAGCGGCGACTGGTCCGGGTCGGCGAAACCGGCCAGCACGGCGCGGAACATCGCGATGGTCAGCTCACCTGCGATCAGCGTTTCCCAGGCCTGCTGCTTGGCCTCCACGGTCGGGATCGCGGCCCGGCATCCCGCGGCGTGCCGTTCGCCCGCGTCGGTGGCGTCCCGCGCCAACTCGGCGTCGATCTCATCCGTCCCGGAGGCACCGCGGCTCACCAGCCGCCACAGCAGTGACCAGCGTAGGTCGGTATCGACCGTGAGGCCGTCCAGGACCTCCGAGCCGTCGAGCAGCCCGGCCAGCAGGGCCAGGTCGGCGGCGGAGGTGGCCACCCCGGTCAAGGCCCGGATGTAGGCGAGCTGGGTGTCCGAGCCGGCCGGCGCGTCGCGCAGCAGGTCGCGCAGCGTGCTGGCCATCAGGGCCAGCCCGGTCTCCCGCCAGCCGGGGTCGGCGAACCGGCGCATCGCCTGGCTGGCCTGCCGCAGCAGGGTGTGCACGACGCTGATGTCGGCCACCGAGGAGATGCCCGACAGGACCAGCCGGACGTAGTCGCGCGCCGCCATCTCGCCGTCGCGGACCATGTCCCAGGCGGCCGACCAGCACAGCGCCGCCGCGAGCGAGTCGCTGAATGCCCCAATGCCAGCGCTAGCCCGGGGGGACGACCCCCCCAGACCCCCCCGCTCCTGGGGGGAAACCTTTTCCCCCAGACCCCCTCGGCCCGGGCCGACCAGGGTGCGCAGCGAATGATCATCGAGGCGGATCTTGGCGTAGGTGAGGTCCTCGTCGTTGACCAGGACCAGGTCGGGGCGTGGCTGGCCGGCCAGTTCCGGCACCACCGTGCGCGGGCCCGCTACGTCGGTCTCCACGCGCTGCCGGCGCACGAGGCCGGCCTCGGTCTGGTCGTACAGGCCGATGGCGATGCGGTGCGAACGCAGCACCGGATGGGTGGCGGGCGCCTCCTGTTCCACCGCGAACTCGGTGAACCGGCCGTCGGCGTCCACCGCGTAGGACGGCCGGAGCGTGTTCACGCCCGCCGTCTGCAGCCATTCGGCCGACCAGGCGGCCAGGTCGCGACCCGAGGTCTCCTCCAACGCGGCCAGCAGGTCCGCCAGCGTCGCGTTGCCCCACGCGTGCGCGGCGAAATACTTCCGCACGCCGTCCAGGAAATTCTCCCGGCCGACGTAGGCCACGAGCTGCTTGAGCACGGACGCGCCCTTGGCGTACGTGATCCCGTCGAAGTTCACTTCCACCGCGGCAATGTCGGGAATATCGGCGGCGATCGGGTGGGTCGAAGGCAGCTGATCCTGCCGGTAGGCCCAGGCCTTGTACAGCTGCGCGAACGTGGTCCAGGCGGATGTCCACCTCGTCGCCTCGGCCTGCGCGAGCGTGCCGGCCCAGGTGGCGAAGGACTCGTTCAGCCACAGGTCATCCCACCAGCGCATCGTGACCAGGTCGCCGAACCACATGTGCGCCATCTCGTGCAGGATCGTCTCGCCGCGGGCCTCGCGAGCGAAATCAGTGACCCGCGACCGGAAAATGTAGGCTTCCACGAAGGTGACACAGCCCGCGTTTTCCATCGCGCCTTCTTTGAACTCCGGCACGAACAGCTGGTCATACTTGCCGAACGGATATTTGATGCCGAACGAATTGTGGTAGAAGTCAAAGCCCTGCCGCGTCACTTCCAGGATCTCGTCGGCGTCGAGGTAGGAGGCCAGCGACTGGCGGCAGTACACGCCGAGCGGGATGCCGTCGTGCTCGTCGCGGACCACGTGGTAGGGGCCGGCCGCGACCGCCGTGATGTAGGTCGGCATGACCGGCGTGGGCGGGAAGCGCCAGCGGAGCGCCCCGCCGTCAGAGACACTGCCGTCAGAGACACTGCCGTCCGGAATGGTCGATTCCGGCGCCATGTTCGACACGACCTGCCAGTCGGCCGGAGCCGTGACGGCCAGCTCGTAGCTGGCCTTCATGTCCGGCTGGTCGAAGCAGGCATAGACCCGGTGCGCGTCGAAGGTCTCCAGGTCCGAATAAAGGTAGACGCGCCCGTCGGCGGGGTCGGTGAACCGGTGCAGTCCCTCGCCGCTGCGCGAGTACGCGCAGTCGGCCGCCACCCGGAGCTCGTTGTCGGCGGCCAGCCCGGTCAGCGCGATCCGGTCGCCGTCGAACGCGTCCAGGCTGACCGGCGCGTCGTTCAGGGTGATCTCGCGGACCGCGGGGGCGGTCAGGTTGATGAACGTAGACGAGCCGGGTACAGCACAGCCGAATCTGACCACGCTGACCGAATTGAACGTGGCGTCGCTGCCCGTGAAGTCCAGGTCAACCTGGTAGGAGGCGACCGTGATGAGCGCCGAGCGCGTCGCCGCCTCGTCGCGGGTCAGGTTGTCGGATGTCACCGGGTGATCGTCCCTTCTTCGGAATTTGCGAAGGCTGCCCGTCGCTGGAGGTAAGCATGACCCCCAATGAACTGACAGAGCAGGAACCGACGCGCGTCGACTTCTGGTTCGACCCTATCTGCCCGTGGGCCTGGATCACCTCCCGCTGGATCCTCGAGGTGCAGAAGGTGCGCCCCATCGCCGTGACCTGGCATGTGATGAGCCTGTCGGTGCTGAATGAGGGCAAGGACGACATGCCGGAGCAATACCGAGAGTTGCTCCGGATCGGCTGGGGGCCGGTCCGGGTGCTGATCGCGGCGGAGCAGGCGCACGGGCCCGAGGTGCTCGGCCCGCTGTACACCGCGCTCGGCACGCGTTTCCACCACGAGAAGGCGCCGCGAGACCGGGAGACGATCACGGCTGCGCTGGCCGAGGCAGGCCTGCCCGCCGAGCTGGCGGACGCCATGGAGTCCACGCAGTACGACGCGGCTGTGCGTGCCTCGCACGCCGAAGGCATCGGCAAGGTCGGCTACGACGTCGGCACCCCGGTGATCTCGGTGAACGGGATGTCGGTATTCGGGCCGGTGCTGTCGCCGATCCCGCGCGGTGAGGCCGCGGCCAAGCTCTGGGACGGCGTCCTGCTGATCGCCGGAACCGACGGCTTCTTCGAGCTGAAGCGGTCTCGGACCCGCGATCCGATCTTCGACTGACCCGCGGACCTGGCCGGCCATCCCTGTGCCAGACTTACAGCGTGCGCGTGTACCTGGGATCCGATCACGCGGGTTTCGAGCTGAAGACCCGCCTCATCCAATGGCTAGCCGAAGCCGGTCATGAGCCAGTGGACTGTGGTCCCGAGGCGTATGTCCATGACGACGACTACCCGCCGTACGTCATGCGCGCGGCTCACGGGGTGGTCGGCGACCCGGGCAGCCTCGGCATCGTGATCGGCGGCTCGGGCAACGGCGAGCAGATCGCCGCGAACAAGATCCCCGGCATCCGCGCCGCGGTGGCCTGGACGGATGAGACCGCCCAGCTGGCCAGGGCGCACAACGACGCCAACGTGCTCAGCCTCGGCGCGCGGATGTACACCATCGAGGAAGCGGTCGGCTTCGCCCGCGTCTTCGTCTCCACCCCGTTCTCCGGAGAGCCGCGGCACGCCCGACGCCTGGCCATGATCGCCGATTACGAGAAGACCGGCGACCTGCCGCCCCTGCCCGCTTCCTGAGCTCCTCAGTTCACCGTCTGTGGGGCTCCTCAGCGGGGGCTCCTCAGCGGGGCTCCTCAGCGGGCAGAGCGACCTCGCCGCCCAGCGTGCCGCGGTCCCCGGCGCCGCCGCGGGAAGCCCGGCCGGCCCGCTGGGTCTTCCGCGGTGGCCCCCGCGCTCATCCCGCCCTGCTCCACGCTGCCCGTCTCCGCGCCGTCCGGAGCCGGGCCTCCCCATTCCGTCCCTCTCCGCTCCGCCCGTCCCGTGCTCTGGCGTCCCGTGCTCTGGCGCCCCGTGCTCTGGCGCCCCGGGCTTTCCCGCCCGGCGTTTGCGCTGCCCTCAGCCGCCTCAGCTTCGGCGAGATGCTCCGCGCGCGGCCGGGACACGTCCCTGG
>JBAUAY010001264.1:0-4197 GCA_049676235.1 Streptosporangiaceae bacterium | reverse complement strand
GCCTGGTGTTCGCCTCGGCCATCGGCACGCCGCTGGACGCGGCGAACGTCCGCCGCGAGTTCCGCAAGGTCACCGAGGCGGCTGGCCTAGGCCCAGACTGGGCGCCGCGGGACTTGCGTCACACCTTCGTCTCGCTGATGTCGGCGGACGGCGTGCCAATCGAGGAGATCGCGCGCCTGGCCGGGCACAACCGCACCGCCACCACTGAACTCGTCTACCGGCACGAACTGCGTCCCGTCATCACACGGGCGCCGAGGCGATGGACCGGATCTTGAACGCGAGCGGCCGACAGAACCGCTCGTAGCCCGTGCCCTACATCAGATGACTCCAGGCTGGGCAGAGGCCGCACCGGTGCATGGCGTGTCGGTTGACGATTTTAAGCGGGCAAGTTGGTCTCTCACGCCGACTCTAATCACATAGCGTAATCAATCATCGGTGGTAGGCGCGCGAAGACCCGCCGATCTGCGCGAGTTCGGCGGGAGTGGGGATGCTGTCGGCTGGCCACGCAGAACGAGGTTTTCTGTCGCTCCGGTGAGCCGGCGCGAGTGTCCGGGCGTCCCACCGCAAAGCCAGTCGTGGGCGCCGGCCGGGTCGGGTTCGCGGAAGACCGGGGCTAGCTATGCGTCGCGATGATCAGGGAGACGATCACCAGTACCGCAGCAGCCGTGAGGACCAGGATTACGGTGGCGAGGCGCATGAGGACCCGTTCCTGGCTGCCGTCCTTCAGCGGGAGCCTGGGCGGATGATAGCCAGGGGAGGATCGTGCAGGTAGATCCGCCTGCATCGGCGGGGGTCAATCGGGCCCCCGAGATAAACCATGATGTCTCCCGCTTCTTTCAGCCGGACGCGGCCAGTATGCGCTGAAGCTGGAGAGCCTGGTTCCTGCTGGCCAGAAAAACTTCGACCTCCCGGCCGGTGAACCGTATCGTGAAGCCGACGAGGAGCGAGGTCTGCCCGGCAACGCTGATGGCGGGAACGGGCTGCGACGCCGGGACGGCTGAGGCGACTGGGCCCTGGGCCCCAGATGAGCCCTGGCCTTCAGCAGCCAGAATAACTGCCGTCACCGCCGGCGCCTCTGCAGCGGGGACGGTGATCCAGAATCCGTATTGGGTGGGTTCTGCCTGCTGCTGTCCCGGGGGCGTCGGCGGCTGGAATGAGGTGATCGGGGAGACCCCGGCGGAGGTGATCGTGGCCGGCGTGCCGGTCGTGCGGTAGCACGGGCCGGCACTACCGGAGAGCGCGGCCGAACCGGCCGGGCAGCCGCCGCCGGGCGTGGAGTGCTGCATGCGCATGTCTTCCAGGACGAGCGGTGACCGCAACTGGTGTGGTTGCGGCATGGTGGTCGCCGGATCGGGCCCTAGCGGGGTCACGTGGCTGCAGCTGGCCACGGTGAGCATGACGCCCGCGGCCAGTACGCTGGCCAGGACGGACAACAGACGCGGCAGGGACTGGAACGGCATGTCCGGGGTCCTCCTGGGGCGGCGTCGTTTCGTCATCCCGGGTATCCCGGGTACGGACGCGACGGCGTTGCGGGCGTGGCTGCCTGGGCGCGGGCGGCGTCGGGGGTGACCAGCGCGGCGGCGGCCACCAGGATGAGCAGTTCCACCAGGCTCACCTGGATCAGGTGCGGGTCGTTCAGGTAGTCGGTGAGCGAGGCGATTCGGTACGCCCCGGCGTCAGCGGCCAGCAGGACCAGGGCCAGCGACCACACGCCCGAGCCGGCGGCCTGGCGGGACCGGGCCCTGGGCGCGTGTGCCAGGCAGGCGAGGGCGGCCAGGACGCAGTACAGCCCGGAAAAGTCCGGCAGCCAGGCGGAGTTGCCGGTCGCCTGAAGCACGATCATCGGCATGTATACCAGGAGGTAGGCGGCGGGCAGTGCCAGCAGCCAGGGCCAGCGCGCAGCCGGCGGGGCGTCCCGGTGGAACGCGGTCATAGCCAGGACAGGGGCAAGATTGACCAGGACCCAGAAGGCCCACGGCCCCAGCGACGGTCCCTGGAAGGCGCCGGTGAACTCCCCCTGCAGCAGCCAGGCCAGGTCCGGGACGATGGCCAGCGCCGCGATGACCTGGGCAGTCCGGTAACGCCCGAGGACCAGCGCGACGAAACTCACGATCCAGGCGTAGGCCACCAGGTACCACGCCGCGGGCGGCAAGATGCCGCCAGGCGTGCCGGGCGCGATGCCCTCGGGCGGCGCGGGGAGCCAGCCGAGCAGGCCGCGGCTCCAGCCTGCCCGCACGAGTATGTCCAGGCCCCGCATCGCCTGGATCAGCGTCGCGGCGAGCACCGCGCGGCGTATGGCCTGTCCCCAGGCGAAGTACCGGCGCGGAGTACCCGCGCTGCCCAGGTACAGCCTGGCGGCCAGGGCGACCACGCTGGCGATCTCTGGCCAGGCGGGCTTGCAGAACTCCAGGATGCAGTCATCTTCGTCCGGGTCGCCGGTGAGCCAGCTGTCCACGAAGGCGGCGACCATGTCCTCTTCCCACCTGTCCCGGTAGTAGCCGGGCAGCAGCCGCAGCACCCGCCGGTACCGCTGCTCCAGGCCCGGGCCGCCGCTCATCCGGCTGCCTCCGCACCCGACAGGCCCAGCCTCGCCCGCACGACACGGGCGGTGGCGGCGCGGAGTTCGGCCTCGGCGGCCAGCACGCGCCTGCCGTCCCCGGTCAGACGGTAATAGCGGCGCAGCCGGCCGTCGTGCGGTTCCTCCCGGTCGGGCTCGATCAGGCCTTCGGCGGCAAGGCGGTCCAGCACCCCATACAGGCTGCCGATCTTTAGCTTGACCCGGCCCTGCGACAGCTCGGCCACCTCGCCCACGATGCCGTACCCGTGCCGCGGGCCACCCGCCAGCGCGGTGAGCACGAAGAACGCCTGGCCCGTCATGGGCTTGACAGCCATCCCGCCAATATACTGAAATCCAAGATATTAGTCCACAGCAAGCACCGGATCCTGGCGGCGCCGGCACCCAGCGAGCAAGCCGTTCAGAACGGGATGTTCTGAACATTGCCGACGACCCGCGTCAGCCACCTGCACTCGGCGCAGAGTATCGCTCGGATCGCTCACTCTCGCGATCGCCAGTCGCGCAGCGTAACAATCACTGGTCACGTCCATCGCGCGAGATCCTCCGTTCGGCGCGCCGGGGAGAGGGTTAGTGCTGACTGGGCAGCGCGCGCAGACCGGGACAATCTGTGCACACCTGCGCCCGACGTCGCTAGCGGCAACGGAGGACGGCGTCGGCGCCTGGAGGCCGCCCGTGATGCCGGACGCGATTCGTGATCTGTGCTGGTAGCGCCCGGAATTGACCTGGGAGCACGAGGCAGGGCAAGCTGGCTGGCCAGCCTGGCCGGAATGAGGAACGACGGAATGGCACCTAGCAGGGCGGTCAGTCCAGGGAGCGGCGGTCGCGTCGGGAGGGGCGGCCGCCGCGGAAGATGGCCATGTTGATGAAGGTGATGGCGATCCAGATGACGATGATCGGCCAGGTTCCATTTCCGTGGTTGGTGTTGATGCTCGCCGAGGTAATCGCGCCGAGCACCATGGAGCCGAGGGCCAGGCTGGCTTGCTGCCAGGAGATCTGACGGCCGGGGTGAACGGCTGGCAGGTGCTGCGCTTGCTGGCTGGCTGCGGGAGCGCTGTTGCCCGCGTGGTCGGCCGCTGGCCGGCTGCCGGGCTGGTACTGGGAGATGCGCTCGTCGATGCGGCGGTCGATCTCGGTGCCGATCCGCTCGACCAGGCCCGCCGCTATCGCGTCGTCATACTCGGAGCCGAGGTCACGGTGCGCCCCGACCGACGCGGCGATTTCCTCATCTCTGCGCGAGTTCATGAGCTAAAGATCTGTCCTTATCGCGACGCTATGCATTTCAGTGATCTGGTATTGATTGAGCGGCTGTAGCCGGTTCGAGGGCTCGCCGCCATGAGTAGCCCGCCGGGTCACCGGCCAGGCGCTCTGCGTGAACGGCGGCGTGACCTGGCCGGTGAGGCGAGCCGCCGGAGTGGTGGATGGTGTCCCGGGCCGACGGCTCGCGTCCGTGGGGGCGCGGTCCGGTGCTGGTCAGCGCGCGGGTCCGGCTGGTGCCGTGACGGGCGCTGCCCTGGGGCGGGGAGATCGGGTCCCGCTGCGGCGCAGGCGCCAGGCGCGGTCGCCGAGCAGCGACAGGGCTGCCGGGAGCAGGACGCCGCGGACCACCGTGGCGTCGATCAGGA
>JBAUAY010001263.1:0-11114 GCA_049676235.1 Streptosporangiaceae bacterium | reverse complement strand
CGGTGTAGGCAAACGCGATGACCTCGGGATCGTAGCGCGCGTCCACCTCGTGGGCTATCTGGGCGGCCCGCACGCCGCGCGCGTAACCCCGGGCCAGGTGCTCGTAATACTCGCGGAACAGCCCCGGATCGATGAACTCGGACTCACGGACGATGCGGTCGATCCAGGGGCGCTGGGACAACATGTCGAAGTACGCCCGGAAGGAGGCACGCTCGCTGGCCCGCTGGCCGCCGTCGGTGTTCTCAAGGGCCACCTTCATGGCCCGCCTCAGGTCGGTGTTGATCGCACGGACCACGGCGGCGAAGATCTCCGCCTTGGATCCGAAATACGAGTAGAAGCTGCCGGTCGCCATCCCGGCCCGGGCACAGATGTCCGCGACCGTCGTCCGGTGGTAGCTGCGCTCACCGAACAGTTCCTCGGCCGCGGTCAGCAACCTTACCGCCGGCGGCCGCTCGTCGGGCTGGCGTCCGGGCTGCGCCGATGGCGGGCGGGCGCGCCCGCCCGCCATCCGGCTAGTTTCGGCTGTCATCCAGCTGATTCCTGCTTCATATCAGGCGGGATGGCCGATGCGGTGTCACGGCGATGGGATACCACTCGCCGGTGCCTGCTGTTCGGTTCCCGTGAAGGTGGTTATCGGACCCGACGCCGACGTGTCCGTGATCAGCACCGGTCCTTGCTGCACCCCAACACCATTCTTGATCACGGCCATGTAGGCGCCGGTAGCGCCCGCGTGGTCGTCCGAGGAGTAAGCGAACGGGGCGACCACCGGGCCCTGCGGGAGCCCGCCCTGGATCGTCGACACCAGGTCCGCCCGGGTCGGGTTCCGGCCCGCCTTGAGCATCGCCTGCACGAAGGTGTAAGCGACGGCCATACCGTAGAAGAAGTTGCCGTCTAGCGGCGCCTTGGGCTCGTACTGGTCGTGGATCTTCTTGAACAAGACGTACCAGCTGTCGCTGGTGTTGAGCGCCGGGAGGTAGTTATCGGTGATGATCCCGTTGGTGAGCTGGTTACCGTTGACGGTCGCGCCGCCCTGCTTCGCGAACGCCTCGAGCAGCCCGGACAGCGTGATCGGGTCGGAGCCGACGTCGCTGACGACCAGCTGCGGGCTGAAGCCGAGCTTGAGGCTGTCCAGCTTCAGCAGCGCGGTGAAGGCGGGAATCGAGAATGCGACGACGACCTGGGCGCCAGAGGCGCGCAGCGCGGCGACCTGCGGTGCGATGTTGACGTTG
Source organism: Streptosporangiaceae bacterium (assembly GCA_049676235.1). Taxonomy (GTDB): domain Bacteria; phylum Actinomycetota; class Actinomycetes; order Streptosporangiales; family Streptosporangiaceae; genus Palsa-504. The sequence continues at coordinate 9,885 of JBAUAY010001263.1, read as the reverse complement.
GTATCGACGTAGCTCTGCTTGCTGACCACCATCGAGGCCGGGATCTCGTCATCAAGGCCCTTGACCCCGTCCATGCCGAACTCGTCGTCCTGGTAGAAGAAGGCGACCTTCTTGCCGGCAAAGTGCTGCTTCACGTACTGCCCGAGGATCTTCCCCTCGCGCACGTAGTCGATCTGCCAGCCGAACGTCTGCGGGTATGTCGTCGGCTGGTTCCAGCACTCGCAACCGGAGGCGACGAAGACGTCGGGGACCTTCTCCGAGTTCAGGAAGCTCACCACCGCCAGGTGCGTGGGCGTGCCGAGGCCGTTGAACAGCGCGTAGACGTTGTCTTGTAGCACCAGCTGGCGTACAACCGACGCCGTCGTGGTCGGGTCGTACGCGTCGTTGAGGTACTTGTAGATGATCTTGCGGCCGTACACGCCGCCGTGCGCGTTCACATAAGCGAAGTACGCGGCCGACGCGGGAGCGATCTCGCTATAGCCGGGCGCGGCCGGCCCGGTGAGCGGCTGGTGGCTGCCGATGGTGATCGTGGTCGGGGTGATGCCCGGCGCGGACGCGGTCAGGGCCGAGCTTGAGCTGCTCGAGCTCGAGCCTGCGCTCGAACTTGAACTCGAGCTCGACGAGCAGGCGGCGACGGCGAGCGCGGCCACGGTCATGATGGCCGCGGCCTGCCAGCGAAGCCGATGAGTTCGTTTCATGAAGTGCCTTCCTTCTCATGTTGGCTGGCCGACGCGTCATCGGCCGACGGCGTGACGTGGGCCGCGGATGCGTCGTGCCGGGTGCGGGTCTTCGGGTCAGGACCTGTGAAAGCGGTGAGGAGACGTCGCAGCCCGCCCTGGATTCCCTGCGGGAAGATGAGCATGACGAGGATGAGGACCACGCCGTAGGCGGCTATCGGGATGTTGGATCCGACGGAGCTGGACAGGCCGTGGCTGGTGGCCACGTCCGTGACGTAGGTGGGCACGAGGACGATCACCAGGCTTCCCCACAGTGCGCCGGGCAGGCTGCCGAGGCCGCCGATCACGGCCGCCGTCAGCAGCGAGATGGAGAGCGTGATCGTGAAGGCGCCCGGCGCGACCAGGCTGGTCACGATGGCCAGCAGCGAGCCGGCCAGCCCGGCGCACACGGCGCTCACGACGAAGGCCAGAATGCGCGTCACGGCGACGTTCACGCCGTCAAGCGCGGCGGCCACCTCGTCGTCGCGCACCGCGCGCCAGTTGCGGCCGATCCTGCTGTAACACAGGTTCGCCAGCAGCACCAGGGTGACCAGCGCCACCGCGGTGCTGACCCAGGCCTGCCACCTGGTCAGCGGGAAGGTCGCGCCGAGGAAGGCGGGCGTGGTGAAGGCGACGTTCAGGCCCTGGTCTCCGCCGAAGACCCCGGGCCAGGCGTAAGCCACGCTCGGAAGCGCGACGCCGAGCATGAGGGTCGCGCCGGCCAGGTACGGACCGCGCAGCCGAGCCGCGGCCACGCCCACGATGGCCCCGGCCGCGACCGCGACCGCGGCGGACGCCACCAGCGCGGCGAAGAAGGGCCAGTTAAGGTGCATCAGCAGTAGGGCCGTCGTGTAGCCGCCGATGGCCATGAACGCCCCGTTGCCCAGCGAGATCTGGCCGCTGAGCCCGGTCAGCACGGTGAGCCCGGCCACGGCCGTGACCTCGGTCGCGACCTCGGCGATCTGGTAATCGCGGAACGTGTTCAGCTTGACGGAGAGGAACCAGACGATCACCGCCATCACCACGGCGACGCCGAGCCTGCGCGGCAGCGTCCGCGTGGTCATACCCGCCGCACCTTAGTGGCGGAGAACAGCCCGTCGGGCCGGATCATCAGCACCACGACGAGGATGCCGAGCGCGACGAGGGAGGTCAGCTCGGAGCCCTTGGAGCCCAGGTAGCCCGCCACGTAGCTGAGCGCGATCCCCAGCAGCAGCCCGCCGACTACCGCTCCCACCGGGCTGTCCAGGCCGCCGATGACCGCCGCGGTAAAGCCGAACACGAAGATCGCATCCATGCTGTTCGGGTACAGGAACGTCGAAGGCGAGACCAGCACGCCCGCCAGCGCCCCGAGCAGGCCCGCCAGCGCCCAGCCGATGGTAAGCATCCGCGCGACGCGGATGCCCGACAGGCGGGCGATCGTGGCGTTGAACGCCGACGCCCGCATGCGCAGCCCGACCGAGGTGTACCTGAACGCCGCCGCTAGCGCCAGCGTGGTCACCAGCACCGCCGCCACGACGAACACGTCGAAGCGCGACACGCCGAGCGGCGTCGTGCCGACCTTCAGTCCGGTGATCGAGAACGCCGCCGGGAACGACCGGTACTGGCCGCCGAAGAAGATGCCGGCCAGGCCCTCGAGCAGGATGAGCAGCCCGATGGTCACGATCACCGCGTTGAGCGGCGGCTTGTTCATGGTCGGCCGGATAACGGTGAGCTGGCATACCGCGCCGAGCACGACGCCGGCCGCGAGCGCGACCACGAACCCGGCCCAGTAGGAGCCGGTGTGGTAGATGACTTCGATGGCCACGTAGGTGGTGAACATGGCCATCCCGCCCTGCGCGTAGTTCAGCAGCCTGGTCCCTCGCCAGATCAGCACGAGGGACAGCGCTATCGCGGCGTAGATCATCCCGAAGACGACCCCGCTGAGCGTGAACTGGAGGAACTCGACCACTGGCATGCTCCCCTATAAGTGGCTAGAACCCGAGGTAGTGGTGGCGCAATGCGACATCGGCGGCGAGGGTCTGGGCATCCGCCGAAGCGACGACCCGGCCGAGGTTGAGCACCACGCCGTGATCGGCGATGGCGAGCGCGCTCCGCGCGTTCTGCTCCACGAGGACGATGGTGAGCCCTTGCTCCCGGCTCAGCCGGACCACTAGGTCCATGACCTGGGCCATGATCCTAGGCGCGAGGCCGAGCGAGGGCTCGTCGAGCAGCAGTACGTGTGGCCGCGACAGCAGTGCGCGCGCTATGACCAGCATCTGCCGCTCGCCGCCGGACAGCGTGGCAGCCAGCTTGCGCCGACGGTCGGCTAGTGGCCGGAAGCGTCCGTAGGCCTCGTCGAGCGCGGCCGCCCGCTCGGCCCGGGAGCTCCGGGGACCCGGGGAACCGGCCGGCGCCCGCCCTCGGCCGCCGGGCCAGGACATCATGCCGATCCGCAGGTTCTCCTCGACCGTGAGCTCCGGGATCACGCCCTGCCCCTCGGGCACGTGCGCGACCCCGGCCCTGACCATCTGCTCGGGGCTGCGGCCGGCCAGATCGGTGCCGCCCAGCAGGACGCGGCCGCGGCGGGGCCTGATCATGCCGCTGACCGCGCGCAGCAGCGTCGTCTTGCCCGCGCCGTTCGCGCCGAGCACCGCCGTGATGGCCGCGGTATCGGCCGAGATGCTGACCCCGTCCAGCGCGACGACCCCGCCGTATCCCGCGACCAGCCCCTCGACGGCCAGCGCCGGGGACCCGTTGTGCTCCGCTGCCGCCCTACTCATGAGCGGGAGCCTCGTCGATGGGGCCTTCGGCGCCCGGAGCCTGATCCTCGGCGGTGCCGAGATAGGCGGCGGTCACGGCGGGATTGTCTTGAACCTGCCGCGGCGTGCCCGTCGCGATCACCTTCCCGAAATCGAGGACCACGATCGAGTCGCAGACGGACATCATCAGGTCCACGTGATGCTCGATCACGACCAGGGATCCCTCGGTGGCCAGGTCGCGGATGAGGCGGCCGAGCTCGGCCAGCTCGCTCTCGTCCAGGCCACTCGCGGGCTCGTCGAGCAGGATCAGCCCGGGCTTGCCCGCCAGGGCCCGGGCCAGGGCGATCCTCTTCCGCATGCCGTAGGACAGCTGACCGGGCCTGGCCTGCGCCACCTGCCCGGCACCGACCCGGTCCAGGGCCTGCATGGCCTCCTCGCGGAGCTTGCGCTCGTCGCGGCTGGCTCGTGGCAGCGAGAGCAGCGCGGACCAGAATCCGGCCGAGGCCCGGCAGGTCGCGCCGACCATGACGTTCTCGAGCGCGGTAAGCCCGCCGTACAGGCCGACTCCCTGCAGGGTCCTGGCCACGCCGAGGCGGGCCAGCCCGTGCGGCCTGGCGTTGTGCTGGCGGCCGCCGAACAGCACCTGGCCGGCATCGGGCCGGATGAAACCGCACAGCACGTTCAGCAGCGTGGTCTTGCCCGCCCCGTTCGGGCCGATGACGCCCAGGACATGCCGGGGCGGGACGGTGAGCGAGACCGCGTCCAATGCGGTCAGCCCGCCGAAACGGACGGTCACGCCCCGCACCTCAAGTACTGAACCCGGATTCATCGGTCTTTTGCCTCGCCATGGTCAGCAGGAAGCTCCGGCATGAATCCTCATTCAAGGCCGCTCCGAAGGGCCGGGCAAGCCCGGATCAGAGTTGGCATCGATTCGTAACTGAACCGAAACACGAGCCAAGGGCCCGCGATGATGCCTCAGGCGGAGTGCCACCGGACGTCTCGGCCGTGCGCTTAGGCTGTTTGGATCACGCCGACATCAGGAGCTTTCTTGGCCGCCCTGACGTACGAGGAGGCGCGAGAGCGCTCCCGGCTCATCGACGTCCTCGGGTACCACGTCGAGCTTGACGTCACCCGCAGCGATGACGTATTCGGATCGGCGACCGTCGTCCGGTTCGGCTGCCGGGTGCCGGGCGCGGGCAGCTTCATCGAGATCAGGCCAGCCCGCCTGCGCCGGGTCATGCTCAACGGGCAGGATGTAGATCCGGCGACGCTGACCGGGAACCGGCTGCCGCTGACCGGCCTGCGGACCGTCAACGAACTGCGGGTCGAGGCGGACATGCCGTACTCGCGCACCGGTGCCGGCCTGCACCGTTTCACCGACGCCGCCGACGGCGAGACCTACCTCGCGCTGCACGGCGGGCTGGACAATGCCCAGCGCGTCTTCGCCGCCTTCGACCAGCCGGACCTGAAGGCAGCCACCACCGCGACCGTCACGGCGCCCGGGCCCTGGACCGTGATCGGGAACGGGCTGGCCCGCCCGGCCGGTGACGGCCGGTGGGAGCTGGCCGCCACCCCGCCGATTTCCACCTACCTGTTCTCGGTGGTGGCCGGACCTTATTGCAGCATCCGCGCCGAGCATCACGGCATCCCGTTCGGCCTACACGCCCGGCAGTCGCTGGCCGGGCACCTGCGCCGGGACGCCGCGGAGATCCTCGCCGTCACCCGGGCCTGCTTCGACCGCTACCGGGAGATCTTCGCCGAGCCTTACCCGTATGACTCCTACGACCAGGTGTTCGTCCCCGAACTGGAATCCGGCGCGGTGGAGAACCCCGGCTGCGTGACGTTCCGCGACGAGTTCCTGTTCCCGGCGGCCGTGACCCGGGCCGAGCGGCAGCTGAGGGGCATGGTGATCGCGCACGAGATGGCGCACATGTGGTTCGGCGACCTGGTCACCATGCGCTGGTGGAACGACGTGTGGCTGAGCGAGTCGTTCGCCACCTACATGGGCTTCCAGGTGCTGGCCGAAGCCACCGCCTTCACCGCGACGTGGACCGACTTCGCCCTGGCCCACAAGACCCGCGGCTACGACGCGGACCAGCGCGAATCCACCCACCCGGTCGCGCCGGAGCCACGGGAGGTGCCCGACACCGACGCCGCCAGATCAAGCTACGACGACATCTCCTACGCCAAGGGCGCCTCCGCGCTGCGCCAGCTGGTGGCCTGGCTCGGCTGGCCAGCCTTCGTGGCCGGGATCAACGACTACTTCGCGCGGTACCGATTCGGCAGCGCCACCCTGGCGGACCTGCTCGACTGCCTGACCCGCGCCTCCGGCGCCGACGTGGGCGAGTGGGCCAGGCACTGGCTACGCAGCTCAGGCGTGGACACCCTGACGGTCGTGCGGCCGGAGCCACTCGAGCGGGTCGGGTGCATCAACCACGCCGGGGGCCGGCCCCACCGCGTATGGGTCGGGGTGTACGACGAGACCCAGGGTGAGCTGACGCTCCGCACCCGGGTACCGGTGCTGATGCCTTCCGATCCGGGTACGGTCGTGCTTCCCTCCGCTGCGGTCCGGCCCGAGCCCGCTCTGCTGCTGCCGAACGACGGTGATGTCAGCTACTGCAAGGTCAGGCTCGATCCGGCCTCCCGGGCCGCTCTGGACCGGAGTCTGGGAGGCCTCGCCGATTCGCTCAGCCGCGCGGTGGCCTGGAACAGCGTCCGCGACCTGGTCCGTGACGGGGAGCTCGCGCCGCTGCAGTACCTCGGCCTGGCCGCCCGCCACCTGTCGGCCGAGACCGACAGCTCCATTGCCGGGCACGTGATCGCCTACGCCCGCTGGACGGTTGCCGACCGCTACCTGCCGGCCGGGCTGCGCGGCGCCGCGCTGGCGGACATCACGCGCCTGTGCCGGGATCTGCTGAGCCCGCATCCTGTCGGCGATGCCGAAGGGATGCGGCTGGTCGCCGTGCGAGGCCTGATCGATAGTGCGTCCGGCCCGGACGACATTGCCGCCCTGCGGTCCTGGCTGGCCACCGGGCGGGTGCCCGGCGGACCGGACACCGATTCGCGGCTTCGCTGGCAGATCCGGCTGCGGTTGACGGTGCTCGGCGCGGTCAGCCGGGCCGAGATCGAGCACGACGCCAGCCGGGATACCACCGCCGCCGGGCGGCTCAGCGCGGCGCGCTGCCGGGCCGCGCTGCCCGACCAGGCCGCCAAGCAGGCCGCCTGGGCGGCCATGCTGGGCGGGACGTTGTCCGGCTACGAGCTGGCCGCGACCGCGCAGGGGTTCTGGCAGGCCGACCAGGCCGGATTGCTGGCCGGGTACGTGCCGCGGTACTTCACCGCCCTGGCCGAGGTGGCGGCGGGCGATGGCGCCGAGGTGGCCCGGGCGCTATGCCAGCACGGCTTCCCGCATCATGCGGTAGCGGCGGCCACGGTGCGGGCGGGTGAGCGCTGCCTGGAAAACGGCAGCCTGGCCGGCTCGGTGCGCCGGCTCCTGGCCGATCAGCTCGAGGACCTACGCCGCTCGCTCGCGGTGAGGTCGGCTGCCTAAGGGCTGAGCCCGGGCAGGCGCGTCCGCAAGTATTTCCCCGGGCCGCATTTGTGCGGGGACCATATTGCCGGGATGGCCTGGCATGTGGCACCGTCTGCGATGTGGAGCCGCAACGCCAGGTTCGCGAGGGTGATCTGCTGTGGACGCCAGGGCCCGATCGCGTCGGCCATGCCAACGTCATCGCGTTCGGCCGGTGGCTCGCCCGCGAGCGCGGGCGTGACTTCGGCGACTATCACGCGCTCTGGCGCTGGTCGGTGACCGACCTCGACGGCTTCTGGCAGGCGGTCTGGGACTACTGCGGCATCGATGCCTCGGTCTCCCCGACGGCGGTCCTCGGCACCCGGACCATGCCCGGCGCCGACTGGTTCCCCGGGGCCAGGCTGAACTACGCGCAGCACGTGCTGCGCCACGAGCGGCCGGGCGAGGACGCGCTGTACTACCAGTCGGAAACCACGCCGCTCGCGGGCCTGTCCTGGCCCGATCTCGCGAACGGCGTCCGGGTGCTCGCCACCCGGCTGCGCGCCATGGGCGTCCGCCCCGGTGACCGGGTTGCCTCCTGCATGCCGAACATTCCGCAGACGGTGATCGCGATGCTGGCCACGACCAGCATCGGCGCCGTCTGGACCAGTTGCTCCCCCGACTTCGGCTGGCGTGGGGTCAGCGACCGGTTCGGCCAGCTGGCGCCGAAGGTCCTGTTCTGCGTAGACAGCTACCGCTACGGCGGCCGGGACTACGACCGCAGCGTCGAGATGGAGCAGATCATCGCGCTGCTGCCCGGCCTCGAGCAGGTGATCCACGTGCCGGGACCGGCCGGGCAGGTGATCGCCGGGAACCCCCGGCCCCAGGCCTGGGATGAGGTCATGGACCACCGGCCGGTGCCGGCCGCGGAGTTCGAGTTCGAGCAGGTGCCGTTTGGTCATCCGCTGTGGATCTTGTTCTCCTCCGGTACCACCGGGCTGCCGAAGGCGATCGCCCACAGCCACGGCGGCATCCTCATCGAGCAGTTGAAGCTGCAGACGTTCCACATGGACCTGCGCCCAGGCGACCGGTTGTTCTTCCATACCACCACCGGCTGGATGATGTGGAACTTCCTGGTCAGCTCGCTGTTGCTGGGCGTGCGGCCGCTGCTCTACGACGGGAACCCGGCTTACCCCGGCCCGGGCGTGCTGTGGGAGATGGCACAGAACGCGCGGGTGACCCTCTTCGGCGCGAGCCCGGCCTACGTCGACATGCTGTCCAAGGCGGGTCTGGTGCCCGCCGAAAAGTACGACCTATCCGCGCTGACCGCCATCATGCTGGCAGGCTCACCGGTGTCGGCGGAGTGCGGCGCCTGGTTCTACCGCAACGTCAAGCCCGACCTGTGGCTGTGCACAGGCAGTGGCGGAACCGACATCTGCAGCGGGTTCGTCGGCGGGATGCCCACGCTGCCCGTCTACGCCGGCGAGATCCAGGCCCGCCACCTGGGTGTCTCCGCGTTCGCGTTCAACGACCGGGGCGAGCCCGTGACCGGCGAGGTCGGCGAGATGGTGATCACCCAGCCGATGCCGTCGATGCCGGTCTGCCTGTGGAACGACGACGACGACGAGCTTTACCGGCGGACGTACTTCGCCGACTTCCCCGGCGTGTGGCGGCAGGGAGACTTCTTCAGGGTCAACGAGCGCGGCGGCTGCTTCGTGCTCGGCCGCAGCGACGCGACCCTGAACCGGTACGGCGTCCGGATCGGCACCGCGGAGATCTACGCCGCGCTGGAGTCCGTCGAGGAGGTCGCGGACGCGCTCATCGTCAACCTGGACCTGCCCGGCGGCGGCTTCTTCATGCCGCTTTTCGTCACGCTGACCGGGGGGGCGGTCCTCGACGACGCCCTTTACCGCAAGATCGGCGACACGCTCCGCACCGAGTACACGCCCCGGCACGTCCCCGATCAGATCATCGCGGTCCCCACGATCCCGGCCACCTTGACCGGAAAGAAGATGGAGGTGCCGGTCCGCAAGATCCTGCTTGGCGCCAAGCCTGACGACGCTGCCAACCGCAACGCGATGGCGAATCCGCAGGCCCTGGACGCTTTCGCCCGCTACGCGAGCACGCAGCAGGACTACCGCCTCGGCTGAGGGTCAGTCCCGGGCGCCCGGCTTGACGTAGCCGAAGAACCCGCGGCGCTTGATGAGCTCGGCGACCCGCTCCGGGACCATGGTCTCCCAGGAGTCATCACTGGCGGCGATCCGCCGCAGCACGTCACGGCTGAAGATCGGCAGGTAGTCGGGACGGTAATTGTCCAGGTTGACGAAGCTGCCCCGGCCGGCCAGGTAGTCGTAGAGCGGCTGGATCTCGGGCTGCACCTTGATGTCATCGACGGTCTTGAGCTCGTCATCCCGACCCGGCTGCAGCGGGTAGACGTAGAGCTTAAGGCCGTTCTTGAACAGCCGCCCGAAGCTCTCCAGGATCCCGCCAGGCAGCTGCGCGTGGTTCTTCTCGTCGAACAGGTCGATGAGGCTGGGTACCCCCATCACGATGCCGATCCGCTCGGTCGTCCGTTCCCCGATGTAGGCGGCCAGCCGGTAGTAGTCGAAGTAGTCGGTGATCAGCACGGTCTGCCCGCAGGCGGCCAGCAGCTCGGCGCGGGCCAGGAAGTCCCGCCGGTCGACTTCGGACCTTTCGGCCAGCAGGTTCCGCATGGTGATCTCGGTGAGCTGCAAGATCGGCTTGCCGGTCACGGCCGGGTCCTCCTCGAACTTGGCCTTGGCCGTGGCGAGCATGTCGAGGTTCACGTGGGTCGGCGGGCGGAAGCTGCCCCGCTCGACCAGGACCGCCTTCTTGCGCAGCACCTCGCTCGGCTGCAGTACCTCGCGGTCGGCGCCGAACATCGCCACGCCGCTCAGCCCCA